>DATLXS010000243.1:0-29726 GCA_035575675.1 Gemmatimonadales bacterium | reverse complement strand
CCCAGCGGTCAGGCTTTAGCCCGAGCTTAGAGATATCCACACGACCGCCGACCAACCATGTGGATTCTCCAACTCGTTGTAGAATAATCTGTTACAGATCACATCATGTGGAAAGTCGTCCAGATGTCTCGATACTGTGCTCACGGTGTCTTGAGTGCGACTAGACAGTTTGGTGCAGTTTCTCGACGACTACCTACGAATCGCGGCGGAGGTCGCTGACGCGCCTGAGGCGCTGAACGGCCTCCAAGTCAGCAACTCCGGCGACGTCAACCGACTGGCTGCCGCCGTGGATCTCTGCGAGGCAACCGTCCGCCAGGCTGCTGAACAACATGCCGATTGTCTCCTCGTGCATCACGGAATGTTTTGGGGCGGTCTCAGGCCGGTCGTCGGTCCCGCCTACCGCCGGCTCGCTGGACTGATCAAGGCAAACATTGCGCTGTACGCCGCCCACCTTCCGCTCGATCGTCACCCTGACGTCGGCAACAATGCCGTGCTCGCCCGCCTGCTGGGGATCAAGGTGCGCGGCGATTTCGGATCGTATCACGGAGCCCCGGCCGGGGTCTGGGGCGAATTCAGTGGCAGGCGGGAGGACCTGAACTGGGCGTTGACCAAGTTGCTCGGCACCGCCCCCCGACTGTTCCCGTTCGGCCCCGAGCACGTGCACCGGGTTGGCATCGTCACCGGCTCCGGAGGGTCGTTGATCCCACAGGCTGCCGCGGCGGGGCTCGATACGTTTGTGACTGGAGAAGGACAGCACTGGACCTTCTTCGACGCCGAGGAGCTGGGCGTCAATGTCTTCTACGCCGGCCATTACGCGACGGAGACGGTCGGAGTCAAAGCGCTGGCGGAGCACGTCTCCAAGAAGTTCGACTTGCCCTGGGTCTTTTTGGATCATCCTACCGGGCTGTGACCCCGCGACGCGTGCTTGCCGTAGTGGCCATCGCCGAGCTTCTCGCCATGGCTCCATGGTTCAGCGCATCCGCGGTCGCCCCAACGCTCGCCCGCGTGTGGCAGCTCTCTCCCGGCGGGACGTCCTGGCTCACGATTTCGGTGCAGCTGGGGTTCGTGGCTGGAGCGCTCGTGAGCGCCATCTTCACGCTCGCCGATCGCTTCTCGGCGCGGCGCCTGGTCGCCGGCTGTGGCGCGCTCGCGGCGGCTGCGACCGTCGGAGTTGCGGCTTCCACAGGCTTCGCGACGGGCGTGGCCTGCCGGCTCCTCACCGGGGCCGCGCTGGCCGGCGTCTACCCTCCCGGGATGAAGATCGCGGCGGGATGGTTTAAAGAAGGAAGAGGGCTGGCGATCGGCGTTGTGGTCGGCGCGCTCACGGTCGGTTCCGCCAGTCCCCATCTGCTGCGGTGGGCCGTCGCGCCGGCGGCGTGGCGAATCGTCCTCGTGATTGCCGCCGTGAGTGCGCTGATGGGAGGACTGCTGGTGCTCATGGTGCCACACGATGGACCCTTCGCCGCCGCCTCGCCGCCGTTTTCTCTCGCCGCCGCGCCCCTGATCTTGAAGGATCCCGGCGTGCTGCTGACGAACCTTGGATACCTGGGCCACATGTGGGAGGTCTACGCGATGTGGACCTGGATGGCGGTGTTTGTGGCGGCGAGCGAGCACGCGCGCCGTGGCCCCCTCGCCGACGTAACGGGACTGGCGGCACTCGTGACGTTCGTGGTCGTGGGCAGTGGGGCGCTCGGATGCTGGCTCGGCGGGAAGTACGCCGATCGCTGGGGTCGGACACTCGTGACCAGCGCGGCGATGGTGATATCGGGGTGCTGTGCCATCGCCGTTGGCCTGCTGTTTGCCGCGCCGCTCGCCCTGTTGATCCCGCTGCTGCTGGTGTGGGGCGTCAGCGTGGTCGCGGACTCGGCGCAGTTTTCCGCGGCGGTGAGTGAGTTGGCACCCCGCGATTACGTCGGCACGGCCTTGACGCTGCAGACCAGTCTCGGATTTCTACTCACGTGCGTCACCATCTACATGCTGCCGAAGGTGGCTACGGTCATCGGCTGGCGCTGGAGCATGAGCGTTCTCGCGATCGGACCGGCGCTCGGTGTGTGGGCAATGCTGGCGCTGCGCCGACGGCCTGAGGCGGTGCGGTTGGCGGGGGGCGCGCGCTAGGGAACGATGAAGATTCCAACCTCGCCGTCATAGTCGTCCACACCGTGGGTTGTACCGCCGGGCGCCAGCCAGCGCCCCCCATCGCGCCGGACGTTGATGCGGTGCACGCCCCGTGGAATTCGAAACGTTCCGCGCCACGCGTCGCCGTTCTCCGGATTCCTGCTCAACGGCACGGGTTGCCAGTCCGTGAAATCGCCGGTGATTTCGACGGTCGTGGCGCCGGGAGCAAACAGTGTGAGCCGCACGTCGTCGTCCTGTTGGGCCTGCACCTCCAACCGCGTTTCGCCCAGGCTCGCAGATCCGTCCGCTCCGCCGGCGTGCACGTTGCCGGGGAGAACCGGCGCGGCACGCCTGCGGACGCCGATCGCTCCCAGTCGTAGTGCGGCCGTTACGTAGCGACCGGCGATGCTGCCGCTCACTGCGTCGGTGGGATAGCGACCGGCGGACACGACCAGGGCGGCATGGGGAGCGACGGTCACGGCCGCGCTGCCCTCCCCAAACACGCCGCGCCCGCCCCCGCGACTCCAGAAACGCGCTCCGAGCGTACCCTCGAGTATGATGCTCGTGCTGCGCCACCGCCCTGCCGACCGCAGATCGGTGTACACGGTGTCGCCGATGAAGGAGCGATCCAGGGAGACGAACACGGTCTTGTCGGATTGGAGCAGCCACGTTCCCAGCGCGAGGACGAAGACGTGGCGCGGTCCGCCGCCGAACGAGGAGCGTCCCGCCGTCGCCGCGACCCAGCCGCCGTGGTCCCCGTTCATCCAGTGGAGACGCGCGTCCGCCTGGCCGTGGTTGAAGCTGGCGATGTTCGCGTAGTCGCTTGCGCCGGCCGTCGTGCCCAGCTCACCACGCCAATGCCGACCGAGGGGCGTGAACCACGAGGCATTTGCCGAGGCATCGAGACTGCGGCGTCCGCTTTCGAACCGCAGGTATGTGCCGCGCGCGGTCAAGAAGCCGCGGCCTTTCGGGTGCTCCCACCGCAGCGTGGGAGCAATCGACGCCGCACCCGACGCCAGGAATCCATCATACCGCACGTCAGAAATGCCGGCCTCGACGGTGGCCGTGACTTGCGCGCACACCGTATGGACGCTCGCCCCGCACATCAGTCCGAGGAGCGCGAGCGTGCGCACGAAGAGGCAGAAACTACGGCCGCGAGGGTGGGCGCGGTGTGTTGCCGGAGCTGGCGCCGTAGGCGTTATCGAGCGCGCCGGCGTTGACCCGGATAGACGTGGCAGCTCCAGGTGGTGCGCCGAGCGCGATGTCGCGCTCGACCGCCCGCCGGAACTCCACGAGATCGGCGTCGCGGGCTTTCGGCGCCAGCATGAGAACGGCGGCCGCGGCGCTGTCAGCGGGAACGCCGCTCGCGACCAGGTCCGCAAACACCGACAGTGCCATCGTGAGCGGCGGGCGGCGCACGGTGCGGAGCTGCGTCAGGATCTGGGGCGTTGCTCCGGCGCGCAGTGCCGCCACGCCCGCTTCCAGCTCCGGGGATGATGCGTCAGTTCCGAGGGCTGTGCGCGCGGCGCCGAGGTCCAGCGTGAGCCGGCGAACGGCCGCGACGATCCGGGCCCCGGGGGCGCTCTTTGTCGCACCCTCCAACGCGCGCTGGATCAGCGGCTCAACAGGAAGGCCGTCGCCACGAGCCGAGTCCATCAGAGCGACGACCGCAGACCGCGTGTCGGGATCCAGACGCGCGAGTCGTGGATCTTGCGCAGCAACTTGCGCGTAGAGCAGCACTGCGACGATGATCATGATCCTCTCCCTCCAACCGTCACCACCGAGCTCGGCGTACCGAACTCGTCGTCCTTCGCCGCCGGGGCCCCGGGGTCCGCGCGCCACTCGATGCCGTTTACGAGAAAGGCGTAGCGATAGCGCCCCGGCGCGAGGTTGACGACGGTTGCCCAGACGCCTTGCGCCGTCTGCATCGGCGCGCGCTTGGGGTCCCAATCGTTGAAGTCGCCGACCAGTGACACCGAGGCGGCCTGCGGAGCGACAAGGACGAACTGGAACGCGTCGGGGCCGCTCTGGCCGGCATCCCGAGTCCACGGGCGCGTGATGAGGAGCGCACTAAGCACGGCCGCGGCGGCCAGCACGGACCACCATGGCCAGACGCGGCGCCGTGCCGGCGGTGCGGCGGCGATCTCTCGCATGACGCGCGCGTCGAGTCCCGGATCAATCGTCACGGGACGACGGAGCTGCTGTATGACGCGTGCGACGACGTCGTCTTCTGGTTCAAACATGCTCGGCCTCTCTGAGGTACTTCTGTAGCTGCTCGCGCGCGCGCTTCACCCGCATCTTGAGCGCCGATATCCCGGCGCCGGTCAGCTCGGCGATCTGCTCGTACTCGAGATCTTCGACGTGCTTGAGCAGAAACGCCTCGCGGTACTCGGGCGCGAGGCGGGCCAAGGCTCGGTCGACGCTGTCCGTCCACTCCAGACGATCGGCGTGGTCGGCGTGCGCGGCCCCGTTCAACGCGTCGGCGTCACGCACGAACATCCGGCGGCGCCGCGCGGCGCGCGCCCCAGTCGTCCTGCAGCGGTTCACCAGAATCCCGTATAGCCACGCGCCAAACCGCGCCGGATCATAGCAGCGCGCCAGCGACCGGTACGCGCGCACGAAGCTGTCTTGCAGCGCCTCTTCGGCGTCTTCATGATCACCGATCATGTGAACGGCATAGCGTCCCAAGCGATCGCGGTAGCGCGAAACCAGCGCGCCATAGGCGCCGATGTCGCCCGCCCGGACCCGGCGCACCAGCTCTGCGTCGCTTGATTCCACTCTCTCTATACCCATCGTCTAAGTCGTCGCGTCACAGCGTGAAAGGTGATCGCGGCTGTGACGCCGCGTAATGGCATATGGGTATTCAATGCAATAGCGCCGTCCGCGCAACACCCTCAGGAGGCATTTGACGATGTCGAGACTGCCGCTCGCCTTGCTTGCCGTCGCTCTGCTCACCCCAGCCTGTTATAAAGATGATCCGACGCTCTCCGGCCTGCGTGCCCGGAAGCCGATGGCGAAGGTGTTCCTCACGGACGATCCTTTCCCCTTCGACTCGGTGCAGAGCGTGCAGGTCTACATCGTCGGAATCGACGTCTCGACTCGCCCGGATACGGGCACGTCGGCCGACAGCATGCACTGGGTCAATGTCGCCGCGCCGCATCGGCAGATCGATCTACTGACGCTCCAGCAGGGCCTGACCGATTCCTTGGGGATCGGCGAGGTGACCGCCGACCAGTACAAGGCGGTGCGCGTCACGATCAACGTCGATTCCTCTGCGGGCATCCGCTTCAAGAACGGCTCGCCGGGCGTCGTCCGCTGGAACGGCTCGGGTCAAGAATCGTACGCCGTGTTTGTGCAGGCCCCGATCACCGTTCCCGATACCGGCGCCGTCATCGTCATCGACTTCGACGTCGGACGCTCCTTCGTGTACAACCAACTCGGCGACGGCGCATTCGACTTCTTCGCGGCGATCCGGGCGGTCAACCGTGCGGCGACGGGCAATATCTCGGGTACGGTCTCGCACGATACCAGCGCGGGACCGGCTGGCCCGGTCGCGGACGCGACGGTCAGCGCCTGGGGCGGTGGCCCGAACAACTGGTTCATCCTGTCGACCGGCAAGACCGATGCGGCCGGACACTATCGCCTTGCGTATCTGCTGCCCGGTACCTACATCGTCGGCGTGGGGCCGCCCACCCCGTCCGCCAGCAACTATGCGTCGGCACTCGACTCGAACGTGGCCGTGAATGCCGGCGCCGAAACTACGCACAACGTGATCCTGTCGGCATTCCGGGGTTCCGTACTCATTCAGGGTGCGGCCTCGATGCTCGTGAATCACACGAATCCACTCGAAGCGATCGTGGTGAACGCGCAGCATCAGCAGGATCCGAATGCCCTGGTGGGATGGCAGAATTTGGACACCGCCGTGCTCACACTCGCCGTGGACAGCAATCGGTATGCGCGCGTCACGTCCAAGATCGTGGGAACGGGCCGAGTTGTCGCCTCGAGCGGCGCGTTGGCCGACACGCTGGTGATACATGTAGCTCCGGACAGCACGCGGTAAGCACGGCATCTCGGCGCGGCTATATTGCGCGCCGTGGCGCCGCCTGAGCTCCCATCACATCACCGCCCCGGCGGCGGCTTCCGCAATCCTTGGGTTGCCGAAGCCGTTCCCGGGTTCGGCAGTCTCCTCAAATGGATGCTCGTGCATCGCACGACGCGGCCGCGGCCGCAGGATCCCGATCCGTCGGTCTTCGCGCGCGTGACGCCCGCCTTCGTGGCTCCCCGCGCGCCGGCGTCGCAACTCACCGTGACGTGGGTGGGACACTCGAGCCTCCTCGTGCAGCTGGGTGGGCTCAACGTTCTGACCGATCCGATGTGGAGCGAGCGCGCGTCGCCGGTGCGATTCGCCGGTCCGCGCCGATGGGTTGCACCGGGGATTGGCTTCGACGATCTGCCGCCGCTCGACCTCGTGTTGCAGTCGCATAATCACTACGACCATCTCGACGATCGAACCGTGCGGCGGCTCGCCGCGTCTCACCCGTACGCCGCGTGGGTCGTGCCACTGGGTCTCGCGGTTTTCGTCCAGCAGCGCGGTGGACGCAGCGTCGTCGAGCTGGATTGGTGGCAGGAGCATGAGATTGGAGCACTGCGCGTCGCCGCCATACCGGCGCAGCACTTCAGCAGCCGGGGCTTCGGCGACCGCGGCGATTCGCTGTGGTGCGGCTTTGCGCTCACGGCCGTGAGCGGGCGGCGCGTGTGTTTCGCCGGCGACACGGGGTTCCACCCCGACTTCGGCGTGATCGGTGAACGCTACGGTCCGTTCGACGTCGCACTTCTTCCGATCGGCGCCTACGAACCGCGCTGGTTCATGCGCTATGTCCACATGAATCCGGAAGAAGCGGTGGAGGCCTTCCGCGCCCTGCACGCGCGCGTGATGGTGCCGATTCACTGGGGCACGTTCAAGCTCACCGACGAAGCGATGGACGAGCCGCCGGCCCGCGCGCGCGCGGCGTGGCAGCGCGCCGGGCTGCCCGCGGACGGCTATCGTCAGCTCGCGCATGGCGAGACTCTGGTGCTAGACTAGCGCGTGACCCGTACAGTCCTGGTGTTCCTGGTTGGTAGCGCCGCGTGCGCGCATCGAGCCATGCCGCCGCTCGCCGGTCCGTCATCCGCCCCGGATTTCGTGACGCCCGCGCGTGTCGCGCTCATGACGGCTCCCGGCGATGCCGACTGGAAGGCGCTCGGCGACGAAGCGACCACGCTCCTGTCGCAGTACCTCCGCATCAACACCACCAACCCGCCCGGCAACGAGATCGTCGCCGCGCGCTGGCTCGCCGCGGTGCTCGGGCGGGATGGGATCGAGGCGCGAGTTTTCGAGCCGGCGCCGGGGAAGGCCAATCTGTACGCGCGCCTGGCGGGCGACGGAAGCGCGCGCCCGCTGATTCTGCTGAACCACATGGACGTGGTGCTCGCATCCCGCGAGTACTGGACCGTCGATCCGTTCGGCGGTCTGGTCAAAGACGGTGCGGTGTGGGGACGTGGCGCGCTCGATATGAAGGGTGAGGCGATCGCGCAGCTCATGACGATGCTCATCCTGAAGCGCGCGCACGTTCCGTTGAAGCGCGACATCATCTTTCTGGCGACGGCCGACGAGGAGATCGGCGCCGGCGTCGGCGCCGCCTGGATCGTGGATCACCAGGCCGACCTCGTGAAAGACGCCGAGTTTCTGCTGAACGAGGGTGGGCTGACCCGCGCGGACGGACGCGGGGGAGTCGAGTTCTACGGCGTCGGGACGACCGAGAAGTCGCCGTTCTGGCTCGATGTCACGGCCCGCGGGACGGCCGGCCACGGCTCCCGCCCCACGCCGGACAACCCCGTCCATCGGCTGATTCGGGCGCTGAACCGCATCGCGGAGTGGCGCACGCCGCTCACTCTGACCCCGGCCGTCGAGCGCTCGTTCCGCGATCTCGCCACGATCGAGCGCGACTCGACCGTCCGCCGCTGGTTCAGCGACATCCGTGCGGCGCTGCGCGATTCGGTCGCGGTTCGCGCCATCACGGCCGATCTCACCTACAATGCGCTGCTGCGCAACACGATCTCGATCACAGGGCTCCGGGGCAGTGACAAGACGAACGTCATTCCGCCGGTCGCAACGGCGGCGCTCGACGTCCGGCTGCTGCCCGGCCAGGATCCGGCGGCGTTTCTCGCGGACCTGACGCGCGTGGTCGGCGACACCGCCGTGTCGTTTCGGCCCCAGGGGCCGAATTGGCCCGCGACCGAGAGCGCGACCGAGACGGACCTGTTTCGCGCGATCACCGCCGTCGCTCATGCGCGCGACCCCAACGCGCTCGTCACGACGCTGATGCTGCCGGGTTTTACCGACAGCCATTACTTCCGGCGCCTCGGTATCGCGAGCTACGGGCTCGGGCCGTTCCCGCTCACGCAGGGAGACTCGCGCGGCGTCCATGGGAACGACGAGCGCGTCGGGGTCGACGCGCTGCGGTTCGGCGTGCGCTTCTACTACGACGTCGTCGCGCGCGTCGCCGCGAAATGAAGCCTCAGCGAACGCCCGACGACACTCCCGGCGACCGCGGCGGCGCGTTCTTCACGTAGCGGTCGAACCAGTCGATCATCTCGGCCAGCGTATGGAGCACCGACTCGCGGCCCACGTAGCCGTGCGCCTCGTTCGGCAGCATCACGAGCCGCGCCGTCCCTCCCAGCCCCTTGATCGCGGCAAAGAGTCGTTCCGAGTTGATCGGGAACGTGCCCGAGTTGTTGTCGGCCTCGCCGTGCGTCATCAAGAGCGGTTCGTTGATCGAGTCGGCGTACACGAACGGCGACATCCGCAAGTACACCGGGCGCGCCTGCCAGAACGTGCGGTCTTCGTTCTGGAAGCCGAACGGCGTGAGCGTCCGGTTGTAGGCGCCGCTCCGCGCGATCCCGGCGCGAAACAGGTCCGAATGCGCGAGTAGGTTGGCGGTCATGAAGGCGCCGTAGCTGTGGCCGCCGATGCCGATGCGGTCGGCGTCGCCGACGCCGGCGTCCACAACGGCCTTCACCGCTGCGCGCGCGCTCATCACGAGCTGCTCGACGTAGTGGTCGTTCGCCGTGTCGCCGCCGATGATCGGCATCTTCGGGTCGTCGAGCACGGCGTACCCTTGCGTGAGGAAGAAGAGGTGTGACGGCCCGCGGATGATGTTGAAGCGGTTGGGCGCCGCCGAGACCTGGCCCGCCGCGCTCGCCGAGGCGAATTCGGTCGGGTAGGCCCACATCACAACAGGGAGACGGGTCCCCGGCGTGTAGCCGGGCGGCAGATAGAGCGTGCCCGAGAGCGGCACGCCGTCTTCGCGCGTGTACGTGAGCAGCCGCTTCTGAATCCCTGTGAGCTGCGGGGCCGGATCCTTGAATGCGGTGAGGTCGCGCAGTTTCGTGGCCTGGCGCACGAAGTAATTCGGCGGCTCGGTGCGCGACTCGCGCCGCGTCACGAAGCTCTTGGCGGCGTCGTCGAGCAGCGCGACGACCGATTCGTAGTGGACCGTATCGGCACGCCATAGCCGTTCGGTTTTCCGAGTCGTGAGGTTCAAACGGTCGAGGAACGGTCGATCGCCCTGCGGTGAGGCGCCGGTGCCCGTGAAGTAGATCCAGTCGCCGCTCCGCTGCATCGCAACGTCGCCGGTGGGCGTCATGCGAATCAGCGGGAATCCCGGGTCTGAGTACCGCTCCTCGGCGCTGCGGTCGAAGAGCAGGGCGGGCGCAGTGCCCGGCTTGTTCGCGTCGACGATCCATGTCTTGGACCAGCGGCGCTCGCGGTCGTACTCCTGCAGGAATCCCACGCCTTGCGTGTCCCACGTCAGGCCGGCGTAGCGCTTCGCGAGGCGCGCCAACTCCGTGGGCTCGGCGGTGAAGGGCGCCGCGAGGGTGACGACGCGATCCTGCCGCTCGGCCTTGCTGCGCGGGTCGCCCCCGTCCAGCGCCTCCGCCCAGACGAGCGTCGCGGGGGTGCCGGGTCGCCAGTTGACGTTCCGGGGCCCGGTGCGCACGCCGCGGATCGGGACACCTTCGGACGAGGGCAGCGTCGCGATGCTGTGTATGAGCTCGCCCTTCAGATTCCAGACCTCGATCTCCTGCGGGAAGGCGCCCGAGGGGACGAGGTACGAGAAGGGCCGGACGATGCGCACGACGAGCACGTGCTCGCCGCCAGGCGCGACGTCGACGCGGTCGAAGATCGCGGGTTTCCCGATGGGGGTGCGCGCGCCCGTGGCGGCGTTCACCAGGGCGAGCTGGGCGGTGAAGTAGTAGTCGAACAACTGCTCGTCGAAGGCGTTTTTCAGCAAGTCTTCAAACGTTGCGGCGGGGGCGGCGCGACCCCGGGTTTCCTGGATCGTGGGGCCGACGGGCGTCTGCGGCGCGACGGGCGTGGGGCCTCGGGCCTCCGGAATGAACTCACACAGGAGGCTGGTGCTCGACGGCGTCCATTGGCACGGCGGGCCGTTCGTCGCATTGAGATTGGCGCCGGTGAGGGCGCGGGTCTGCCCGGTGACGGCGTCGGCAACCCAGAGGACGAGTCCCGAGTCGCGCGTCTGGACGAAGGCAATGGTACGGCTGTCGGGCGACCAGATGACGTACGACAATGCCGTGGGCGTCGGACCGTTGATGCGGCGCTCGGTCCCGTCCGCCACCCGCTTCAGGACGAGTCCGGTGATGCCGCCCGGAAGCTGCGGGCCCGTCGTGCGCGGGTTGATGCGGTTTCCCGCGAGGCGCAGCATGGGCGCCGCCAGCTCGGCGATCGTCGGCATGCTGCGTTGCTCGAGCAGCAGTAGCCATTGGCGGTCGGGCGAAATGCTTGCCAAGGGCAGTGGCGGTGCGTCCAGAATGTCGACGATAACCTGCGGCGGCGTCTTGTACGGCGTTTGCGCGGGAAGTGTGCTGCCGAGGAGAGCAAGACAAACAAGCGTGAAGCGCGTCATAGTGGTGTCGACTCGATCGCGGGAACCAGAAACCTGAACACGCGTCCCGCGTCCCGCAACTAGCTATTTGAGTGGAACGACAAACCTCACGCTGATCTGCTCGGCGGTCTGTGGACTGACACTGCAGGAGCAATCGCGCCCGATAATGCGCTTGACTCCGTTCACTTCCGCATCGGCGATGCCGGCGACGTCGCGGTAGATGATCTCGAGCATCTGCCCGTCGATGACGCGATAGCTCACGGGCCGTCCGAGCAGCCGGTGGTGCGGGTCGATCTTGGCGAGACCGTCGGCGAGCCTGCGCTGCAGCTCGGTGATCGCGTCGGTGGACGTCATAGGTCGTTGCGGACCGCCGCGGCGTTGCGGCGCATGCCGTCGTGTCCCGGACGGGTAAACGGCGTGCGGTCGTACCGGCGCTGAAAATCACTCTGGTTCATCGTGGCGAGCGCGCCGACGTCGGGTCGAGCGACCTCCGGCCGGGGCGCCAGCCCCGCGTCGAGTGTCTCGCGCGCAAAGCTCACATTCCACGGACACACATCCTGACAGATGTCGCACCCGAACAGCCAGTCCCCGACTTGTGAAGCTTGCGTGGCCGTGAATTCCCCGCGGTGTTCGATCGTGAGATATGAAATACAGGCGCGCGCGTCGAGATCGCGCGGTCCCCTGAACGCCTGGGTGGGACAGGCGTCGAGGCAACGCCGGCAAGTCCCGCAGCGATCGGCTTCGAACGGCAGGTCCGGCTCGAGACGCGCGTCGGTGAGCACGACGCCGATGAACGTGAACGATCCGATCTCGGGATGGATCAGCATCATGTTCTTGCCGATCCAGCCGAGCCCGGCGAGCTGGGCCAGCTCCCGCTCGGGCACGGGACCGGCGTCGACGTAGCAGCGCGTTGTCGATCCCGGAACGAGCGCGCGGATCGCCGTGGCGAGCTGCTCGAGGCGCTCGCCGAGGACGTCGTGGTAGTCAGGCGACCAGGCGTACTGGGCGACGCGCGGGACTCGGGGTTCGGGGTTCGGGTCGCCGTGGAAATAGTTCGTGAGTGTCACAACAGCGGTCTTCGCGCCGGGCATCACCAGACGCGGATCCTTCCGCTTCTCCGCCTGGCGATTGAGGTACGTCATGGTGCCGGCGTGCCCGTCTGCCAGCCAGCGGTCCAACTCCGCGGCGTGCGGGTTTCGCTCGAGCGCCGCGATCCCCACGGCCGAGAAGCCGAGCCCCACCCCCAGACGCTTTGTCTCGACGCTTTGTCTCGACGCCTCTGCTCGACGGTTCTGCTCGACGGTGTTCATAGTCCCATCGTCTCGCGCCGCCAGCGGGCGAAGTTCACGACGTCACGGGTGGGTGGGACGGCCGCTTCGTCACCGTAGGCGGTGAACATGCGCCAGCGCATGTAGTCGCGTGGCGGAATCGGAAGAAACGGGGGCCGGCGATACCAGTCGCGGGCGCGAAAACTCCACGTGAGGCGCAACAAATCGACGGCGAGTCGCGGACTCACCAACGCCCTGAGCGCTAAGCGCAAATAGAGTGCGGACCAACTCGCGATAGGCTGCATTCCTTCTGTATATTCCCGGCCTATGACGCTCGCAAGCAGCGTACAGCCGCGCGCGCTTGGACTCGCCAAATACCGCGGCGAGTTCCCCATCTTCAGGGACAGCGTTTACCTCAACACCTGCTCGCTCGGAGCGCTGGGCGAGCGGTCCCGCCGCAAGGTAGTGGAATTCCTCGATCTGTGGCAGAGCCGCGGCGCGTCGGCGTGGTACGACGTGTGGTGGGAAGCGCTGGGCGAGCTGCGCGCGCGCTACGGCCGCATCATCAACGCGCCCGCCGGCGACATCGCCCTGGCGCCGAGTATCTCGGTCGCGCTCAGTGCGGTGGCCGAATCGCTCGACTATCGGCGGCGTCCCAAAGTCGTGATCACGTCGCTCGATTTCCCGACGGTCGCCTACCAGTGGCTCGCGAAGGTTGCCCGTGGCGTCGAGCTCGCCGTCGTCGAAAGTCCCGATCGCATCAGCGTGCCGGTCGACGCGATCGCCCGCGCCATCGATGACCGCACCGCCCTGGTCGTCACATCGCACGTGTACTTCACCAGCGGTGCGATCCAGGACATCAAGCGAGTAGCGGCGGCGGCGCACGCGCACGGCGCGCTGTGCCTGATCGACGCCTACCAATCGGTGGGCCAGATTCCCGTGGACGTTCAGGACGCGGGCGTCGACGCCCTGGTCGCCGGTGGTCTCAAGTGGCTGCTCGGCGGGCCGGGGATCGTTTTCCTCTATGTGCGCCAGGTGGTCGCGCGCGCGCTCGAGCCGAGGATTTCCGGGTGGTTCGGGCAGCGCGAGCAGTTCACGTTCGATCCGCGGGCGTTGACGTTTCACGATGACGCGCGGCGTTTCGAAATGGGCACCCCGTCGCTTGCGGCGGTGTATGCGCAGCTCGGCGGCCTCGAGTACATGGAGGAAATCGGAATTCCGGCGATTCGGGAGGCGACCGCAGCGTTGACGGAGGACCTGATCGCCACGGTGCGCGCCGCCGGCTTCAAGCCGAAGGTGGCCGCTGAGCCGGAGCGGCGCTCGGCCATCGTGATGATTCCCATGCCCGATCCGGCGGCGTCGGTGCGTCACCTGGCGGCGGGCGGCGTGATCGCAGACAGCCGGCCCGGCCACGTCAGGTTCTCGCCCTTCTTCTATAACGTGCAGGATGACTATGTCAGAGCAACCGAGCGCCTCGCCTCGCAACCCGCTCACTGAGGACGAGCAACTCCTCACCCCGCCGCAAGTCGTTCCGGTCGAGCGGCGGGCGTCCTTTACGAGCACCGACCCCTGGCGCGTGCTGCGCATCATGGGCGAGTTCGTCGAGGGCTTCGATACGCTGTCCGACGTGCGCAACGCCGTGACGATCTTCGGATCGGCGCGCACGCTGGAGGGCGACCGTTACTACAAGGCCGCGCTGGAAACGTCGCGCCTTTTGGCGAAGGAAGGGTTCGCGATCATCACCGGTGGCGGGCCGGGCATCATGGAAGCCGCAAACCGCGGCGCCAAAGAGGGCGGCGGCCTGTCGATCGGATGCAACATCGAGCTGCCGTTCGAGCAGGGCACGAACCGGTGGGTGGAGCGGTCCGTCAACTTTCGCTACTTCTTTGTGCGCAAGACGATGTTCGTGAAGTATTCGACCGCGTTCATCACCTTCCCCGGAGGCTACGGCACGATGGACGAGCTGTTCGAGGCGTTGACCCTCGTGCAGACGGGCAAGGTCAAACAGTTCCCCGTCGTCCTCTTCGGCCGCGACTACTGGATGGGACTCGCCGACTGGCTCAAGGAGCGCGTCGCCGGGGAGGGAAAGATTTCGCCGGAGGACTTGAATCTGTTTCTCGTCACCGATGAGCCGAAGGAAGCCCTCGGCTGGATCATTGAAGCCCGCGAGCGGCGCACGCGCGCCTTCCGGGCGATGAACAGCGCCGCGAAGGCGGCGCGATGACGCAAAGCGAATACCTGCGCGGGCAGCGCATCAGCCCCAAGCCGGTCAGCGGGAAGGAGACGGTCGCCGATCTCGTCGACAACGCCTTCCTGGCCTACAATGCCGGCCGGCTGGGGGAAGGCTGCCGGCTGTTTGCCGAGCGCATGCTGGAAGCCGACGTGACCGTGGGGATGAGCCTCACCGGCGCGATGACGCCGGCTGGATTGGGCATGTCGACAATCATCCCGCTCATCGAGGCGGGTTTCCTGGACTGGATCGTCTCGACCGGTGCCAATCTCTACCACGACGCCCACTTCGGGCTTGGCATGGCGATGCACCGCGGGACACCGTTCGCAGACGACGTCGTGCTGCGGGAGGAAGGTGTGGTGCGGATCTACGACATCTTCTTCGACTACGACGTCCTGCTCTCCACCGATCGGTTCGTGCGCGAAGTCTCGGCGCGGGACGAATTCCAGCGCCCGATGAGCACCGCCGAGTACCATTATCTGCTGGGGGGCTACGTGCTGGAGCGTGAAAAAGCACTCGGCCTGTCGCGCAAATCGGTGTTGGGCGCCGCGCACGCCGCCGCTGTGCCGATTTACACCTCCTCGCCCGGCGACTCGTCGATCGGCATGAATGTCGCCGAGCAGGCGCTCTCGGGCAGCAAGCTGCGCTTCGACGTGAGCGCCGACGTCAATGAGACCTCGGCGATCGTCTTCTCGGCCAAGGTCAGCGGCGGCAAGAGCGGTGTGCTGATCATCGGCGGCGGGAGCCCCAAGAACTTCGTGCTCCAGACCGAGCCGCAGATTCAGGAAGTGCTCGGCATCAGCGAGAAGGGCCACGATTACTACCTGCAGCTGACCGATGCGCGTCCCGACACGGGCGGTCTGTCCGGCGCGACGCCGGCGGAAGCCGTGAGCTGGGGCAAGGTCGATCCCGACAAGCTGCCGGGCACCGTGGTCGCGTATCTCGACAACACCGTGGCCTTTCCGATTCTGGCCGCGTATGCGCTGGCCCGCCGTAAGCCCCGGAAGCTGAAGCGGCTGTATGACCGGCGTGCGGATATGATGCGCGAGCTGACCGATTCGTATCTGGAGGCGAAAGCCGATCGGGACGCCCGCGCCGAGGCGGCAACTGGCGGCCGAGCGACCTGATACCGCGAAGTCCGCTTCTCACACCAGGGCGTACGCCGTCTACGTCCTGGCGTTGTTGACGCTCGTCAATCTGCTCAACTACCTCGACCGCAACGTCGTCTTCGCGGTGTTCGAGCCGATCAAGAGCGACCTCAAGCTGTCGGATGCGCAGCTGGGCTGGCTCGGCTCTGCCTATATCGTCGTCTTGTCGCTGGCGGCGCTGCCCCTCGGCGTCATCGGCGATCTGCGCTCCCGCCGCAGCGTGATCACGTTCGGCGTCGCGGTGTGGAGCGCGGCGACGGCGGCCGGCGGCTTTGTGCGCCAATTCTGGCAGCTGTTCACCTGCCGGGCGCTGGTCGGGTTCGGCGAAGCGGGGTACGGCCCGGCGTCACAGGCGATCATCGCCCAGTACTACAAGGGACGGCGCCGCGCGTTTGCCATCGGCGTGTATTCGGTCGGCATGGCGCTCGGCGGCGTGCTCGGCATCTGGTTCGGTGGCGTTATCGCGGAAGAGTACGGGTGGCGCTGGGCCTTCATCTGGATGGGCGTTCCGGGGCTCGTGTTGGCGCTGCTTGCCTCACGCCTGCGCGAGCTCGATCGCCGGCCCCCCCCGCCGATCGTCGAGACGCTCGCTCAGTGGTGGCAGCATGGCAAGCACGGCGTCACCCGCTACGTCATGCCGCTCGCGATTTGCTCTGGCGTCGGCGCATTGCTCGCCGGCTTTCTTTCCTTGTTCGAGGGAATTCCATCACAGTTCGGCACGGCGGTGTTCGGCGTCGGCATGAGCATCGGGATCGCGTGGACCGTGTGGCGCCTCGTGCCGCTCGCGGTGCGGCGCACGACGGAAGCGGGCGCCGTCGCGGCGGGCGCGTTCGATGATTTTCTCGACGCCGCCGTCCTCGTGCTTCGGACACCAACGTTGATCTGGGTGTTCCTGGGCGGCGCGATGGTGACGTTCGCCGTGAACGGATTGGTCGCGTGGGCGGCGGCATTCATGCAGCGGATTCATGGCCTCACGGTCGCGCGCGTCGGCGCCGAGTTCGGCGTCTGGGCGCTCACGGGCGGCGTGCTGGGCGCCCTGGTGGGCGGCAGGCTCGCGGACCGGCTGCAGCAACGCTGGCACGGCGGCCGCGTGCTCGCGTCCGGGGCCGGGTTTGTCCTGGGCGCGCCGGTGTGTGCGGCGCTGTTGCTCGTGCACGACCTGCGCTGGTTCGGACCGCTCATTCTGGCGACGTATTTCCTCTACACCTGGTACAACGGGCCGCTGGTTGCCGTCATCCTCGACGTCGTGCCGCCGGCGGTCCAAGCCTCCGTGCTCGGCGCGTTTGTGCTCTTCTCGCACCTCGCCGGTGACGCCCTCGCGCCGCCCCTGATCGGCTACTTGTCCGACCGGACCGGTGATCTGCGCACCGCGATGCTCCTCCTGCCGGCCGTCGGATTGCTGGGCGGCGTCATCATCCTCATCGCGCTCACGACGGTGCGGCGGGATATGCAGCGCTTGCGTGCTCTCGATATCCATGTGTCAGGCCGGCGCTGAGATGCCATGAAGATCGCCGTCATTTTCGATTCGCTGCACCCCGAATGGGAGGATGCGGCGTTCAAGCGCGAGGTCGAGGAGAAAGCCGAAGAGGCGGAGTACGACGTCGCCCGCGCGCTCATGGCCGGCGGCCACGACGTGCGCATGATCGGTATTGGCGATGACGTCGCGCCGTTGCTCGCGAAACTGGCGGACTTCCAGCCCAAGCTGGTCTTCAACGGCTGCGAGGGCTTCCGCAAGAACGCGCGGCACGAGTACGGGATCGCGGCGCTCCTCGACATGTACGGCTATCGCTACACGGGATCCTCGCCGACCGCATTGCTCGTCGCCCGCAACAAGTCGCTGACCAAGAAAGTCCTCGCCTATCACGGCATCCGTGTGCCGGCATTTGCCGAGTTTCACGAGGGTGACAAGTTGGTGCGCCCGTCGGAGCTGCGGTTCCCGCTCATCGTGAAGCCGCTGCTCGAGGACGCGTCGATCGGCATCGCCCAGGCATCGGTGGTCGAGGACGACGCGTCGCTGTCGCAGCGCGTGGAGTTCATTCACACCAAGTACCACCAGGCCGCGATCGTCGAGGAGCTGGTCGAGGGCCGCGAGGTGTACGTCGGTCTGCTCGGCAACGATACGCTGGAAGTGCTGCCACTGACCGAGATGACGTTTGGGGAGCCCGAAACCGCGGAGCATCGCATCGCCACCTACAAGGCCAAGTGGGACGAGGACTACCGCAAGAAAAAGAAGATCAAGAACGTGTTTGCCAAAGGCGTATCGGACGAGCTGACGCGGCGGATCGGCGAAATCTGCAGCACGGCCTTTCACGCGTTGTGGCTGCAGGACTACGGCCGCGTGGACGTCCGCCTGGCGCACGACAACGAGGTGTACGTGCTGGAAGTGAATCCGAACCCCTTCATCGCGGCCGAGCACGAATTGGCGGAGGCGGCGGAGAAATCGGGGCTCAAGTACAACGCGTTCATTCAACGCATCGTCGACGAGGCGCTGGCACGGTGAGCAGGCGCGAAGTCCCCACCCCCGAGACGCGGTGTCCCCGCTGCCATACCGAGCTGGAGCGGTTCTGGAGCTACTGTCCGAGCTGCAGCCGGCGGCTCGAGTGGCGCGACACCCTGCGCGAGACGAACGCCGAGTGTGCCTACTGCGGCTGGATGGTGTCGGACGCCTCGTCGTTTTGCCCCTGGTGCGGTCGCAACATCGAGGACGAGGCCTCGAGCGACGAGCCGCTCAAGGCGCCGAAGGGGTTCAAGTTCCACGCCCGCTGCGATTGGGGCTGCGGCGGTGGCGTGATGTATCCGATGCGGTTCTGCCCCTGGTGCGGGCGGGCCCAGACGTGGCGCTACGATCACTTCCAGAATGCGTGCCCGCACTGTGACCGCGGCGTGGACGACTGGATGGCGACGTGCCCCTGGTGCGGTGAGGACGCCACCGGCGGCGATCTCATTCCGCGAGCGCTGCGGCGCGCGCGGCGGTTGTTGATCGTCTCCCGCATCCGCGACTGGCACTACCGCGTGGCGCTGCGGCCGGGCGTGTCGGGTGTCGCGCCGCGCGCCCCCAAGGTGATCGAGCTCGACCGCCGCTACGTCACCGGCAAGCGCCGCCGCGACGAGATCTCGTGGAACATGCTCACCGGCCTGCTCCTGCACGAGCTCGGCCACTCATTCCTCTACCATCACTGGGCGTGGACGCGCTCGGGCCGCTTCCGCCGCACCTTCGGTGAGGTGCGCAAAGCCTACCGCGTGGCGGATGAGCACTGGGTGGACTTCGAGCGGCGCCGCATCGCGACGACCCTGACCGATTACGTCAGCGCGTATGCGGCGACGCACCCGCAGGAAGATTTTGCGGAGACGTTCCGCTTCTATGTCGCCCGCCGCGGCCGGCTCCGCGAGCTATTCGCGGAGTTCGGCCGGAAGCGGAAGGGTGTGAGGTTGTACGAGAAGTTTCTCGTGCTGCACGACTTTGTCAGGAGCCTGCGGGGATGGAAATAGCCGCAGCGTGCAACGTAGGGGCGCAGCATGCTGCGCCCCTACGCACGCGATCACATCATCCTGCGAAGCAGTACGCGCAGCCCTTCTCCTGCGACCGTGCCACCGCGAGCACGCCCGACGGTACGACCTGCACGCCGGGAAGAAGACCGGCGACCCACTCCGCTTTCACCGCGGCTGCGTCCATACTCATCTTTTGCGCCACCATGCCGCTGAACACCGTGAGCGCGACGTTGCAGCAGCCGACCTGCGCCCCACTCGCGAGCAGCGCCTCGAGCCCAGTGCCCGGCAGCGGCAGGGGCATCACCTTCGCGAAGGTGTTACGGACCGCTGGTGCTTCACCATCTTTGATCCCGAATACCTCACCCAGCTTGTACTTCGCCCACAGCGCATCCTGCATGGCGATCGGGATCGCCGAATGGCGCAGCACGATCACCGCGGAGTTGTCGGCGTCCTTCGTGCCGTAGTTCTCGTTGTTGCCGTTCAGCCAGACGCGCGGCCAGATCACCGGCATCCCGCCGTTCACTTCGGGCGCGTCGAACAGCATCTTGTGCTTCCCGGTGATGCGGTTGAGCCACGTCTCGAACGACGCGTCGGCAGCTCCAAAAATCGGCTCGTGCCGCGCCGGCTGCGCTTCCAGTCGCAGCGGCGTCAGCCCCGCGACTCCAGCGGCCGCCGTGGCGGCAAGACGACCGAGAAATCCACGTCTGTACATCTGAACCTCCTAGTGGTGAGACCGTGTGGGATATGCGACATCGGGTGGTGGATCGCCGTTGGGCCAATCGTTTTCCTTCCCCCGATAGTCGGGCCGGGGGTGCGCGTTGACGTACGCGGCGACGTTGAACGCCTGGCTGTCGCTGAGCGTGCCAGGCACATCGAACGGCATGTTGCGACTGATGAATTCGGCAGCGGTGCGCGCGCGGGACATGCCCGCGCCGATGTTGTAGGACTCTGGGCCCCACAGCGGTGGGGCGCCCGCCGTCCCTTCGCCCACGGCGCCGTGGCATTTGGCGCACGAAGCCGCAAACACGCGCGAACCGGCCGCGGTGTCTGCCGTGAACGCCGCCCATTTCTGGAGCCGCGCATTCGGGGCGGATGACGGCGAGACGGTAACCCCCCGCGACAGAAACGCCAGATACGCCACGATGTCCCGCATGTCCGGCCCAGCCGGATCGAGCGCGGTCCCGTTCATGCTGCGGCGAAAGCAATCGTTGACGCGGTACTCGATCGTCTCGACCGTCCCGCTGCGGGCGCGGTATTGCGGATAGCGCGCGAACACGCCAATCCACGATCCGGTTTCCCGCCTGCCGGCATCGAGATGGCAGCTCGTGCAACGCAGCTTGTTGCCGACGTGACTCGGCAGGCTGTCGCGCGTCGCGACGAGCAGCGCCCGGCCGCGCCGGACTGCGTCGCCATAGGGGCCGGCGGGAATGACCGAATCGGCGGCAGCCGAGGCGGGGGAAGGAGCGGGCCTGGAACAGCCGGCGATACAGGTGAAACAAACAAGGACGGCCGACGTGCTGGGGCGCACCGGGCGAGATAATACCGGCATTTCCCAAGGCGGCAACCTTTGGGGGGGGGAGCCCTATCCAAATGGAGGTCTCCTCCACCCGGGAATCCTATGATTGCGCCGCTGCTTGCAGGCCTGCTGCTCGTGGTCCAAAATCGCCCCGCCCTCGATTCCGCAACCGTCACGCGCGTGCTCACGCAACTCAAGGCCAGCGATTCGGCCGTGTGCGTGCTCGCCGGTGAGGCGCTCACCAACTACGGAGCGTTTTGGGGCCACGCCTTTGCCGATCCCGGCATGCCGATGCCGCAGCCGATGCCGACGCCCATGCCGATGCCCGGCGGTGGTGGTGGCGGTGGAGTCCACTTCGCCATGCACGAGCGGTCACGCGACGTGGACGCTGCCGTGCTGCGCGCCTTCCGCGCCGTGATTCGCGACGACAATCGCTGCGTTCGCAACATCGCCGCACGCGTCCTCGGCAATCACCATGACTCCGGTGCCTACGACCTGTTCCTCGGCCTGCTGCGCGATACGCGCGCGGAGCTTCGCGAAACGGGCGCTCTCGGGCTCGGTGAGCTCGAGGATTCGCGCGCGATCAGCCCGTTGAGCGACGCGCTGAGTCGCGATGAGAGCACCGCGGTGCGGATGACCGCGGCCTGGGCCCTCGGTGAAATCGAGGAAAAGGTCTCGATCGAGCCCTTGTCGCGTGCGCTGACCGATCGCGCGCTGGAAGTGCGCCGGACGGCCGCATGGGCATTGGGCGAGATCGAGGATGCGCGCGCCGTGCAGCCGCTGAGCACCGCGCTCGACGATCAGGCCGTGGAGGTGCGGCTCAGCGCGGTCTGGGCGCTGGGCGAGATCGAGGACGCCGCCGCAGTGCCGGTGCTCGCGACGGCCGCGAAGGACCGCGATCCACGCGTGCGGCTACAGGCTGCCTGGGCGTTGGGGGAAATCGAGAGTGCGCAGGGGATCAGCACGCTCGAAACGTTGTTGCGCGATCCCGTCGCCGAGGTGCGCAAGACCGCCATCTGGGCGCTGGGCGAGATCGAAGACGGCTCGGCAATCGAGCCCTTGCTGGCGGCGCTGAAGGACAGCGACGAGGATGTGCGCGCGACCGCCGCCTGGGCGCTCGGCGAAATCGAGAACCCCCGTGCCCGCGAAGGTCTGACGGCGGCGCAGCGCGACCAGGTGGGTTCGGTGCGCCGCGCGGCAACCTGGGCCCTGCGCCAGCTCGATGACAACGATGACCCACACGTGCACGTGCACGTGAACCCGAGAGTCAAGGTCAAGCCTTGACCCGACCTCGCTCGACCATCTGAAAGTAGTCGCGCAGCTCCTCGGCCTCGCGGCCACCGTCCCAGCCGAGGAGCTGCTTCATTTGGGCGGTCACTTTCGGCACCACCGACTGCCCATGGTCGACAACCTCATAGAAGAGATGCAGGCGCCGGATCAACACGTCCTGCACTCGGACCGCCATTTCCCGTTCGACCGCGTAGGTGACTTCGGCCCAGATCTCCGGACGCCCCGGAAGGACCGGCTCGCCGAGCCGGCGGTCGCGGTCTACGAGATTGAGCACCGCGGCCGCCTCGCTGCCGTAATTCGCGACCAGATGACGCGCGGTGGCCTCCGCGGCGCCTCGCGCCCGCGCCGCTTCGACCAGCACCTCGAGCTCGGCGGCTTCGCCGCCGGGCAGCGGCAGGCGGTCGGTGGGCGGGCGCCCCGGGACCGCGCGACCGTCGAGCTCGTGCAGGCGCTTCGCGACGCGATCGACGACATCCCGTGCCATCACGCGATACGTCGTGAGCTTGCCGCCGGCGATCGAGATGAGCCCCTGCGGGCTTTCGAACACCTGATGCTCGCGCGAGACCTGTGACGGGTTCGCGTGATCCGCGCGCAGCAGCGGGCGCAGCCCGACCCACGCCGAGACGACATCGTGCGGGGTGAGGTGCGCATCGGGAAAGGCCGCGTTGGCGGAGCGGAGCAGATACGTCACATCGGCCGCCGTGATCCGGAGCGCGTCGGGCGAGGAGTCGGCGTCGGTGTCGGTGGTGCCGATGTACGCAAGATCGCCCCACGGCAGCACGAACATCACGCGGCCATCGAGCTGCGACAACAGCGTCACGGCGTGTTCGTTCCCCACTCGGCGGCGCGGGACGGTCACGTGCGCGCCCTTGGTGAGCCGCAAGATGGGCGCGGCCTGCGGATCGTCGAGCCGGCGCATGGAATCCGACCAGGGGCCCGTCGCGCTGACGACGACGTTGGCACGAATGGTCGCGGTTTCGCCCGTCAGCACGTCGCGCACGACGGCGCCCCGCACGCGCCCGTCCGGCTTCAGCAACGCCGTCGTCTCGACGTAGTTCGCCGCGATCGCACCGGCCCGCAGGGCGCTGCGCAACGTGGCGATGACGAGTCGCGCATCATCGGCTTGCGCGTCGTAGTACAGCGCCGCGCCGATCAGTCCCCGGTCGCGCAATCCCGGTTCGACCCGCCGCACCTTCTTCGCACCGAGCCAGCGATGCCAGTGCACGTTGCGAAACGACGACAGCAGGTCGTAGAGCCACATGCCGGCGCGCAGCTTCCAGGCTGGAAGCCGGCCGCCGCGGTACACGGGAAACAGGAACGCGAGCGGCCGCACGAGATGCGGGGCGATGCGCAGCAACACGCGCCGCTCGTGGCTGGCCTCAAAGACCAGACGAAAGGCGCCGTGCTCCAGATAACGGATTCCACCGTGAATCAATCGGGACGAATGGGACGACGTGCCCGCGCCGAAGTCGGATTTGTCCACGAGCGCCGTGCGAAAGCCGCGCAGTGCCGCGTCGCGCGCAATCCCCGCCCCCGTAATGCCGCCGCCAATGACGAGCACATCCACGGGTGTCTCGACCATGGACGCCAGGGCTGCGGCACGCGTTTGCTCCAACTCCCCTCCACTTGGGGCTGGTGGTAGGTTTCGATTCTCAGAAAGAGGGGAAGAATCTAATGCCAGGTCTCAACGGACGGCGCGTGGCAATCGTCGCCGGCGTCCGGACGCCGTTCACCAAAGCCGGCACGCTGCTGAAAGATGCGCGGGCCGTGGACCTCGCGCGCTATGCGGGCCGCGAGCTGCTCGAGCGTACCAATCTGGATGGCCACGAAGTCGACGAAGTCATTTTCGGCCAGGTCGTGCCCTCGGCGCTGGTGCCCAATGTCGGCCGCGAAGTGAGTCTGCTGCCGCAGTTTCCCAAGGAGATCCCTGCGTACTCATTGAACCGCGCCTGCGCCTCTGCCAATCAGGCGATTACCGCCGCCCAGGACCAGATCGCCCTCGGCAACGCCAACGTAATTATCGCGGGGGGCACCGAAGCGCTTTCGGACATTCCGATTCTCGCCTCGCGCCGGCTCGCCGACATTCTGGTGGAAGCAAGCAAGGCAAAATCGCTCGTGGGCCGCATCAAGACGTTTGCCAAGATTCGCCCCCGGGACCTCGTGCCCGTCTCTCCCGCGATCGCCGAGCCCTCCACCGGGGAGTCGATGGGCCAGTCGGCCGAGAAAATGGCGAAGGAGAATCACATCTCGCGCGAGGCGCAGGATCGCTGGGCGCTGCGCAGCCATACGCTCGCCGCCAAGGGCACGGCGGACGGCCGGCTCACCGCGGAGATCGTCCCGTGGCTCTCCACGCGGCCCGGCGCGCCGATCGTGCAACAGGACAACGGGATCCGGACCGACACGTCACTCGAGCAGATGGCGAAGCTCAAGCCGGTCTTCGATCGCCGCTACGGCAGCGTCACCGCCGCCAACTCGTCGCCGCTCACCGATGGCGCATCCGCGGTACTGCTGATGAGTGAGGAAGCGGCCCGCACACTCGGCTACGAGCCACTCACGTTCATCCGCTCGTACGCCGTGGCCGCGGTCGATCCCGGCTGGCAGCTGCTGCAGGCGCCCATTTTCGCCGTGCCGACCGCGCTCGAGCGCGCCGGTATTCAGTGGCAGGATCTGGGCCTGATCGAGATCCACGAGGCATTCGCGTCACAGGTGTTGTCGAATCTTCAGGGCTTTGCCGCCAAGGGCTGGGAGATCAACGAAGACATCATCAACGTCATGGGTGGCTCGATCGCGATCGGCCACCCGTTCGGGGCCACCGGCGGCCGGCTCGTGACGACGCTCTCGAACGAAATGAAGCGGCGTGATGTCCAGTTCGGGCTCATCTCGGTGTGCGCGCAGGGCGGGATGGGGTTCGCCATGGTTCTGGAACGCCGCTAGTGGCCACGCTCGCGCCGCCGCGCAGCGCACCCGCCGTAACCTGGGAAAGCCACGACGGCATCGCCACCGTCGTGCTCGACCTCAAGGGTCAGCCGGTCAATGTCATTTCGCGGGGCGTGAAGGACGAATTCCTCGCCTGCTTCGCGGCGCTCGCCGCCGATGCGAACGTCCGCGCCGTTGCGTTCTTCTCCGGGAAGCCGGAAAACTTCATCGCCGGCGCCGACATCGAGGAGTTCGTCACGCTCACGTCGGCCGCCGAAGCCGAACGCCTGTCGGCCGACGGCCAGGACATGCTCGACCGCATCGCCCGTTTTCCAAAGCCGATCGCGGTGGGCATCCACGGCGCTTGCCTCGGCGGCGGATTCGAGTTTGCCCTCGCGTGTCACTACCGCGTCGCGACCGATCACCCCAAGACGCAGATCGGCTTGCCGGAGGTGCAGCTCGGCATCCTGCCGGGGGCCGGCGGGTGCCAACGCCTCCCGCGGCTCATCGGTGCGCGTGCCGCGCTCGACATCATTCTGGCCGGCAAGAGCGAGCGCGCCGCCAAAGCCTTCAAGCTCGGGATGGTGGACGAGCTCGTCGCACCGCCCATCCTCGCCGACATCACGCTCGCCGCGGCGCAGCGCCTGGCGGGCGGCTGGCGCCCCAAGCGCAAGCGGCCTGGTGGCGTCGTCGGTTTTCTGCTCGACGGCAATCCATTGGGCCGCCGTCTCGTGTTCCGAACGGCGCGCAAGCAGGTGCTCGAGCGCACGGGCGGGAACTACCCGGCGCCGCTTGCGGCGCTCGAGGCGGTCGAGTACGGCCTCAGGCATGGAATCACCGAGGGTCTGAAGCGCGAGGCGCAGCTGTTTGGGCAGCTCGCGGTGACCGACGTCTCGCGCAAACTCGTCCAGATCTTCTTCGCGACCAACCAGCTGAAGAAGGACGCCGGCGTCGCGAACGCCCCCGCGCCCGTGCGCGTCACGCGCCTCGGCATCGTCGGCTCCGGGTTCATGGGATCGGGTATCGCCGGCACGGCGGTCGCCCAGGCCGATGTCGACGTGCGGATGAAAGACGCTGAGGTGGCCCGCGTAGCGCAGGGCATCCTCGCGGCGCGGGCGATCCTCGACGACCGGCTGAAGCGGCGCCGCATCACCAAGTTCGAGTACGCGCGGCTCGTCGCGCTCCTGTCGGGCGGCGACACCTACGCCGGGTTCGGGCGGGCGGAGCTCACGATCGAAGCGGTCTTCGAGGAGCTCGGCGTCAAGCAACAGGTGCTGCGGGAAGTCGAGGCCGTGATCCCGCCGACGGGCGTGTTCGCGTCCAACACCTCGACGATTCCGATCACGCGGATCGCCGAGGCCGCCCACGCCCCCGAGCGCGTCATCGGGATGCATTTCTTTTCGCCGGTCGCCAAGATGCCGCTGCTCGAGGTGATCCCGGGGGCGCGGACCGCGCCGCAGACGATCAGCACGGCGGTGGCGTTCGGCCGGCGCATGGGCAAGACGGTGATCGTCGTCCAGGACAGCCCGGGGTTCTGGGTGAACCGCATCCTCGCGCCGTACGCCAACGAGATCGGCCATCTGCTCGCGGAGGGCGCGTCGATCGAAGACATCGACAGCCTGGCGGTGCGGTTCGGATTTCCGGTGGGGCCGGTGACACTGCTCGACGAAGTCGGCCTCGACGTCGCCCTCAAAGTCGCGGCCGTGATGCAGGAGGCATACGGCGACCACATTCTGCCGGCGCCGGGCCCCGGCGTCGCCGCGCTCGTCAAAGCGGGCCGTCTGGGCCGGAAGTCGGGCCGTGGCTTCTACCTCTATACGGGCGGGAAGAAGCGTGACGTGGACCAGAGCGTGTACGAGCTCCTCGGCGTCCATCCCAACGGCGGGCCTCGCCCCGCGGAAATCCTGCAGCGGCTCCTGCTCGGGATGGTCAACGAGGCCGCGCGCGCACTGGGCGAAGGCGTCGTCAAGAATCCGCGCGACGGCGATATCGGGGCCATCTTCGGATTTGGCTTCCCGCCCTTCCGCGGCGGCCCGCTGCGGTACGCGGATGATCTGGGCGCCGAGCGGCTCGTCACGGATCTCGAGCGGCTCGCCGAGCGCTACGGGACCCGCTTCACCCCCAGTGAGGTGCTGCGGGAGCATGCCCGCGCCGGGACCAAGTTCTACCGCTGATGCTGCGCGCCGCTTTTCTGTGGCTGAGCGAGCAGCCGCGCATCTTTCGCTTCGTTCGCCGGAACGGGCTCGCCCGCACGCTGGCGTCGCGTTTTGTCGCCGGCGAGACGATCGACGAGGCGATCACGACGCTCCACGACCTCAACACGAGCAACCTGTCCGCCTCCCTCGACCTCCTCGGCGAGTCGGTGCTGCACGCCGAGGAGGCGCAGCGCGCCTGCCGCGCATATCTCGATCTCCTCGACCGCATCCAGGCGGCGCAGGCCGATGGCAACGTGTCCGTCAAGCTCACGCAGATGGGGCTCGATATCGACGAGCAGCGATGTCTCGGCAACATGCGCGCGATCATCGGGAAGGCGAAACAGTACGGCTCGTTCGTCCGGATCGACATGGAGCAGTCGAGCTATACCGCCAAAACGATCGCGCTCTTCAAGGACATCCTGTACCCGGAGTTCGGCAATGCGGTCGGGGTGGTGCTCCAGTCGTACTTGCGGCGCACGGCCGCTGACGTGAGCACGATGATCGGCCTGGGCGCGCGGGTGCGACTGTGCAAAGGCGCGTACCAGGAGCCGGAGGACGTGGCGTTTCCGGACAAACGCGATGTCGACGCCAACTTCATCGACTGCATGGAGCAGCTGATGGAGCGTGGCCACTACCCCGGGATTGCGACGCACGACATCAGAATCATCGACCACGCGAAAGCGTTCGCAAAACAGCGGCACATTCCGAGTGAGCGATTCGAGTTTCAGATGTTGTACGGCGTACGGCGCGATCTGCAGTACCGGTTGCGGCGGGAAGGCTACAACATGCGGGTGTACGTCCCGTTCGGCACGCACTGGTACCCGTACCTGATGCGTCGCCTCGCCGAGCGCCCCGCGAACATCGCGTTCATCACCACCAACATCCTCAAAGAGTGGACGACACGACGCTAGGCGGTTATCAGCAGGTGCACGGGCGTCCCCCGGCGTTTGGTGCCGCGGACGGCCAGGCCTATTCCGTGGCGACATTCGCCGACGATGCCGCGGAAACGGGACGCTACGGCGCCGCGCTCCTGTTTGTGCGGTGGGACGAGGCAGCGCGCCCCGCGGGACATCTCGAGACCGATTATCTCGCCTTCGGCTCGACCCCTGACGAGGCGCTGGCTCCCGTATTGGCATTGACGCTGGAGCAGGTGAAAGCGCATCTCGATCACTGCGTGGCCCGAGGCGGGTCATGAGTGCCACCAGCGGCGTCGTGCTCGCGCGCACGGCCGGAGGGTATCGGGTCCACACCGACGCGGGCGAAATCATCGCGACCCTCCGCGGTAAGCTCAAGCACCAGGACTCGGATCGGGTCGTTCCCGGCGACGTGGTCGTGCTCGAGGGATCGACGATCGCCGAGATCCGGCCGCGCCGCTCCGTGCTCGCGCGTCGGGCGGCGCAGGGCAGCAGCGGCGCAGGGCCCCGGCGCGCGCAGCCGGTGGCGGCCAACGTGGATCAAGTGATTGTCGTCACCTCGGCCCGCGATCCCGAGCCGAGCCCTCGAATGATCGACCGGTTCCTGGTGATCGCGGAAGCGAACGGGCTTCCCGCGGCGGTGGTCCTCAACAAGATCGAGCTCGACCGCGCGATCGAGGAGACTCTGGCCCGCCGGTTCAAGACCGCCAGCTATCAACTGTTGGGAACGTCGGTGAAGGCGGAGGAAGGCCTCCCCGCGCTGCGCGACTTGCTGCGCGGCAGGCACTCGGTCTTTACGGGCGCATCGGGCGCGGGGAAGTCGAGTCTGCTCAATGCCCTCGAGCCGGGGCTCAAGCTCCGTGTCGGCGCGATCAGCGAGAAGTGGCGGACCGGCAAGCACACCACCACGGCCGCAGAGCTGGTGCCCGTCGCCGGCGTTGGGTACGTCGTCGATACGCCTGGCCTCCGCGAAATCGGCGCCTGGGGCATCGATCCCAACGAGCTGGGCGCCTGCTTTCCGGAATTCCGCCCGTACCTCGATCAATGCCGCTTCGACAACTGCCGGCACCTGACCGAGCCCGGCTGCGCGGTGCGCGCGGCCCCGCCGGGAGCGATCGATCCCGATCGCCTGGTGTCTTACGAGCGCATCTACGAAGAAGTCAGCGAGCCTTCCTGGTCCAGCGGCCGGCGTCGCGGGAGGTGACTTTGGCCATCACCTGCGCGAACGCGTCATCGAGGTCGATGTGCTGAGAATTGGCGATGCAGATCACCACGAACAGGATGTCCGCCAGCTCCATCGAGATCGATCCTGGCTGCTCATCGGGTTTCTTCGGTTTGGGGCCGAATTGGTGATTGACCTCGCGTGCCAGCTCGCCGACCTCTTCGGCGAGGCGCGCCACGTTCGCGAGCGGCGGGAAGTAACCCACCTCGAACTGGCCCACCCACTGATCGACGGCATGTTGCGCCTCACGAAAGCTCATGGCTGACCTCGTCGCGCCCTTTCAGGGTGAGCGGTATGCGGCCGTGGACCGGCTCAGTGTCTTGATCGCGCCGCCGTACGACGTCATCGACCAGGCGGAGCGGGCTCGGTACGCGCGCGCCGACCGGGACAATATCGTGCACGTCATGTTGCCGGAAGCGCCGCCGGGGAAGCCGGAGGACGGCCGCTACGGCGTCGCGGCGGAACGACTGGCGGCGTG
>DATLXS010000242.1:0-5663 GCA_035575675.1 Gemmatimonadales bacterium | reverse complement strand
GTCCCGGGAGCGCCCAACTACGATTTCGCCCTGACGCTGCCGCAGCTGGATGCGGTGAACTCCTACGCGGTACGCGAGAACACCACCGCCGCCTACCTCGAGGCATCCTTCAACGGGCGCAACTGGGCGGGTAACCTCGGGTTACGGGTGGTGCACACCCGTACCTCATCGGGCACGGCGGTCAACGAGATCCAGTCCGTCACGATCGCGAACCCCGCCAACCCCACCGATCCGGCGTTCGTGGTCTACAGCCCACCAACGCCGACCGCGTCCATCGGCTCCTACACGCTGCCAATGCCGGCGCTGAATTTCGTCTACCGGTTCCGGCCGAACTTGCAGGCGCGCTTCGGCGCCTCCGAGACCATGACGCGTCCGGAGCTCAATCAGCTGGCGCCGACCCGTACCGATAATTCTCTGAACCGGGTCTACGAGATCACCTACTCCGGCAACGCCGATCTCAAATCCATCCGCGCTTACTCCGCGGACCTCTCGCTCGAGTGGTACTACCAGCCGAGATCCGCGCTCACGCTCGCAGTCTTCGGCAAGGACATCAAGGACTTCATCACCACCGGCACGCAGAACAACGTGGACCTGGGCGTCCAGGGCTTCTTCAATGGCAGCACGACCCCGGTCCCGGTGCTCTACACCATCTTCACCCCGATCAACGGCGACAAGGCGTATGTCGAGGGCCTGGAGTTTGCCTTTCAGCACATCTTCCCGAGCGGCTTCGGTGTTCACGGGCAGTACACCCGCACCTGGAGCCGCGCCTACGTGCAGGGGCAGTACGTCGGGCAGCTGGAGGCGGTGTCGCCAAACAGTGCATCCCTCAGCGTTCTCTACGAGAACGGACGACTGAGCACCAACGTGAGCTGGGACTACGATGGCAGCTCCATCGCGCAGACGTTCACAGAGGTGCCGGACTGGTCCGCCTACCAGAAAACCTTCTCGTGGGTCACGGCCCAGGCGTCCTACGAGTTTCTGCCCGGCCTCAAGGTCTACGCTGAGGGCAAGAACCTCGCAAACGCAATCCCGCGCTCGTATCTGGCCAACCGCACCGATGCGGTCTGGAGCGCGGGCAACACCGGCACCAGCAGCAGTGTGGGCCAGGGGTACAGCGCTTACGGGCGCACCTATACGCTCGGTTTCAGTTACCGGTTCTGAAGGACAGCGCCTGCGCGGACGTTGAAGTGGACGACCCCTCGAACCTCGACCGCCGGCGCGGCGCATGAGCCACGGTCACTGGGTGCGTTATGCGCTCCTTACCGCGGCGCTGTGGGGCGTCTGGGGCGCATTCACCGGCCTTCCGAGCGAGCACGGCTTCCCGGACACGCTGACGTATGGTGTGTGGGCACTGACCATGATCGCGCCAGCGGTCTGGGTGATGCGCCGGTCGGGGGCAAGGCTGCAGCGCGATCGTCGCTCGGTGTTTCTCGGCCTTGCGATCGGGCTCCTGGGCGCCGGCGGCCAGATGCTGCTGTTCCGCGCGCTGACGAGCGGACCGCCCTACCTCATCTTCCCGATCGTCTCGCTCTCCCCGGTGATCACCATTGCGATGTCGCTCATCCTCCTCGGCGAGCGCGCCGGCAAGCTCGGTGTGGCCGGCATCGTGCTCGCGGTGCTGTCGCTGCCCCTGTTCGACTATTCGCCCGGGCCCGGCGCGCACCACTACGGGGCGTGGTTCTATCTGGCGCTCGCGGTCATGGTGGCCTGGGGTCTGCAGGCTTACTTCATCAAGCTTGCCAATGCAACGATGAGCGCCGAGAGCATCTTCGCGTACATGATGATCACGGGACTGATGTTCATTCCCGTCGCCATCTTCCTCACGGACTTCTCCGGCCCCGTGAATTGCGGTCTCTCCGGACCCTGGCTCGCCGCCGTGATCCAGCTGCTGAACGCGGTCGGGGCACTCTTCCTCGTGTACGCATTTCGGTACGGCAAGGCGATCGTGGTTTCGCCCCTGGTGAATGCCGGGGCGCCGCTGCTGACCTCGGTCATCTCGCTCGCGATCGCAGGTTCGCTCCCCGGGTCCTACAAGCTCGCCGGGATCATGCTCGCGCTCAGCGGGGCGCTGCTGCTCTCGCTGCAACCGGAGTGACCGGCGAGGGGTACCACTTCATGAAGGCTCTGCTCGATCTCCTGCGACGACACAAAGCCGGTAGCGGCGAGGGCATCTACGCGGTGTGCTCTTCACATCCGCTGGTCATCGAAGCGGCCCTGCGCGAGTCGCAGCGGCATGACCAGTGGCTGCTGATCGAGGCGACCTCGAACCAGGTCAATCAGTTCGGGGGGTACAGCGGCATGACCCCCGCGGGTTTCCGCACCTACGTGGCGGACATCGCCTCCCGGGCATCGCTGCGGGCGGACCGGGTGCTCCTCGGCGGCGATCATCTCGGGCCAAACTCCTGGCGCAGCGAGGCCGCCGCGGCGGCGATGGCGCGCTCGGAGCAACTGATCGCGGACTACGTGGCCGCGGGCTTTCGCAAGATTCACCTGGACTGCTCGATGAGCTGCGCAGGGGATTCCGAGGCGCTCGATGATGCGCAGGTAGCGCAACGCGCGGCGCAGCTTTGCCGCGTAGCCGAGGACACCTGGCGCAAGAACGGCGGCGAGGCCCCGGTCTATGTGATCGGCACGGAAGTACCCGCCCCGGGAGGCGCCGCCGAGGCACTCGGGGCACTGACCGTCACCACGTCGGCCGCCGTGACGGCGACGCTCGAAGCGCACCAGCGGGCGTTTCTCGAGCGCGGCCTCGGAGCGGCGTGGGAACGGGTGGTGGCGCTGGTGGTGCAGCCGGGCGTCGAGTTCGACAATCACAAGGTGATCGACTACCAGGCGGCAAAAGCACGGCAGCTCTCCAAGCGCATCGAGAGCGAACGCGGACTTGTGTACGAGGCGCATTCCACGGACTACCAGAAGCCCGCCGCCCTTGCCGCGCTGGTCAAGGATCACTTCGCGATTCTCAAAGTGGGCCCCGCCGCGACATTCGCACTCCGTGAGGTGCTGTGGGCGCTTGCGGACATTGAGCAGGAGCTTGCGGAAGGCACAGGCGAGTCGTTGAAGGACGTCGTGCTCACGGCGATGCGGAAAGAGCCGCGCTACTGGAAGCCCTACTACACTGCCCCCCACAGCGAGGCGGCTGACCTTCAGTACAGCTTCAGCGACCGCATCCGCTATTACTGGGGCGCGGCGGAGGTTCGAAACGCCACCGACGCGCTGATCGCCAGATTGAGCGCTCGGCCGATTCCCTTGACGCTTCTCAGCCAGTATCTGCCGCTTCAGTACCAGGCTATCCGCGCCGGCGCTCTCGAGAACACTCCGCAGGCGCTGCTACTCGACGGCGTCTCGCGGGTCCTGTTGGGCTACGCCCGCGCCTGCGCGGCCGCCGTCGCGGGCAGGCCCGAGATATGAAAGAGACGCTGGACCGGTTCGGGATGAGCGCTGCGCACATCGATGCCTCGGGTGCCCACTGGACGGCCCGCGAGATCCTGCAGCAGCCGCAGATCTGGCTCGAAGTCGAGAAGCTGCATGCGGCTGAAGCCGCGCGGCTCGAGGACTTCCTGCGCCCGATGCTCTCGCAGCCCGACTTACGGATCGTGCTCACCGGGGCGGGCAGCTCGGCCTTCATCGGAGAGTGTCTCGCACCGGCATTGGCGCGCAAGCTGGCCCGCGTGGAAGCCATCCCGACCACGGATATCGTGGCAAGTCCCGACACCTTTCTCTCATCGCGCTGCCGGACGCTCATCGTGTCGTTCGCGCGCTCGGGTAACAGCCCTGAAAGTGTGGCGGCGGTCGAGTTCGCGGAGCGGCGGGTGGAGCGCTGCGCGCATCTCATCTTCACCTGCAACGCAGACGGTGCGCTGCTTCAGCGTGCGCGCGACATGAAAAACGCTCGCGTCGTCCTGCTCCCGGAGGCGAGCAACGACCGAGGTTTCGCCATGACTTCGAGCTTCACGGGGATGCTCCTGGCGGCCGCCCTGACGTTCAGGGTGGCGCCCGCGGGGGCTGCGCGCCTGCGTTCGATCATTGCACTTGCTGATCAGGTGCTTGCCGGCTGCACGCCCACCCTCAACGCTCTCGTGCACGAAGGGTTCGAACGCGTCGTCTATCTCGGCAGCAACGAGCTCCAGGGGCTTGCGCGGGAAGCGGCGCTCAAGATGCTCGAGCTGACAGACGGCAAGGTGGTGGCGGCGGCGGAGTCGACCCTGGGCTTCCGGCACGGCCCGAAGGCCATCCTGAATGAAAAAACGCTGGTCGTGATCTTCCTGTCCAATGACCCCTACACGAGACGCTACGATCTGGACCTGGTCGCAGAACTGCGGCGCGAGGCGGTAGCCGGGCGCGTCGTGGTCCTGTCGAGCGGCACGCAGGCACACTTGCAGCGGGACGATGTAGTGCTGGCGGGGAGTGCCAACTGCAAGACTGAAGTGTCCGACCTCGAGCTCTGCCTGCCCTATGCGGTATTCTCCCAATCACTGGCCATGCTGCGCGCCCTTTCGCTGGGCGTACGCCCCGACAATCCAAGCGCGGCCGGTACCATGAGCCGGGTCGTTCAGGGGGTCTCGATTTATCCCCACGGCGGATCACCGTGAGAATCTATCTCGGTGTCGACGGTGGTGGCAGCAAGACGCGTTTTGCGCTCATCGAGCAATCCGGACGCGTTCTTGCCAGACATGAAGAAGGTCCCGCTTACTATCCGCAGATCGGGCTGGAAGGACTGCGCACCCTGCTGGCGCGCGGGATCGAGGCAACCTTGAAGCTCGGCGGCGTCGCCGGCTCGAAACTGACGTTCGCGTTCATCGGCCTGCCCGCCTATGGCGAGGACCGTGCGCTGCTTGCGACGCTCGATGCGGTGGCGACACCGACGCTTCCGCCCGATCGGCATCGTTGCGACAACGACATGGTGTGCGGCTGGGCGGGAGCGCTCGCCGGCGAGGATGGCATCAGCGTGGTGGCCGGCACCGGTTCCATTGCATACGGTGAATCTGAGGGGCGCCGCGCGCGGGCGGGCGGCTGGGGAGAACTCTTCGGCGACGAAGGGTCGGCGTACTGGATCGCGCGGGAAGGTCTCAGGCTCTTCTCGCGCATGAGTGATGGCCGCACGCCGCGCGGACCGTTGCATGCGGCCATGAGGCGTCATTTCGGCCTCGAGACTGATCTGGACCTGTGTGCAGCGATCTACGGCAAGAGCATCATGCAGCGCAGCGAGTTTGCGCAGCTGTCGAAGATCATCGCCGCGGCAGCTGCGTCGGGAGACGTGCAGGCGCAGGAACTATTTGACCTCGCGGCGCGAGAACTTGCGGAAATAATAGACGCTACCCGTCAGCGCTTGCAGGTTCCGGAAGACACACGTCTCGCGGTATCGTACTCGGGCGGGATGTTCAAGCTTCAGGATCTTCTCCTGAAGCCATTCAGCGCCTTGCTCGAGGGCGGCGCACGGTATCGTCTTGCGCCCCCTCGATTACCTCCGGATATCGGAGCCGCACTCTATGCTGCGAGGTTGAGCGGTGTACCCCTCGAGGCTCGCGCCATCGCCGCACTGATACGCTGAGTGGACTCACCAACCGTCGTCCGCGTTCGGGCCGTCGCAGGACCCGGCTGCATCGCCCTCTTCGATCCATAGTTGAGGTCGATGAGCTCGGATTCCGTCAATCGGTCGAAAGAAC
>DATLXS010000241.1:0-2532 GCA_035575675.1 Gemmatimonadales bacterium | reverse complement strand
TTCGTCCGCCTCGACACGTCGCGCAATCCGTCGACCGGCGGGGTTGGCCTCGGCCTGACGATCGCGCGCGATGTGGCGCGCAGCCATGGCGGCGATGTGCGCCTCGAAACCTCGCCGCAGGGCGGCCTGCGCGCCCGGGTGCACCTGCCGCGCTGACCTATCGCTGCGGCCAGAGAGCAGCGAGCGAGTTGGGTACCCCCTCTCTAGGTCGTGAATTCATAAACGGCTGCGGCTGATTACGACCCTTATCGGTCATCCAGCTTTTGCAGCGGCAATGGCTCTTCCTGCCCCCTTTCGGTCATTGCCGAGAGCCATCCGCAAGGTCTCAGTAGGGTGGCGAGCGGACCTTACATACGGCCTTCGTGAACGAGGTGCTTCTGGATCGACGCGATGTGCGCCTCGCCGTCACGAAGCGCCTCCGGCGAGGTGTGGACCGAATAGTAGCCTGGGACGAGGTCATGCTTGTGCGGAACGGCCGAGCCGAGAACGAACTCGGCGTCGGTCGGCGCTTCAAATTCGACTGCTTCGCTCGACGGCTCGAAAACCGCCATGTCGCCGTGCCGGAGTTCGTCCGGCGCCGATAAGAAGCCCGATGCCAGGGCCGCCCACAGCACGGTGTGGCTCGCCGGCGGCTGGTAATACCAGCGCTCGCCGGCCTTCAAGCGTACTGCCAGGTAGTTGATCGGCGAGGGCGACGCGATGGCGCTCGATGCGGACCCGTAGCTGCCGAGGAGGACGCGCGCCGGACCGGCCTGCGGCACAGCTTCGGGGGCCTGATAGATGCTGATGGTCGGACCCAATTCAAGTTCCGGCGGCAAGGCGATCCACAGCTGGAATCCGCGCGTCCGGCCTGGTTGGTTCAGCCCGCCGCCGTGCCACATACCGCGCCCAGCCTGCATCCATTCGACGCCGCCGGCCGGGAGCGTGCCCCTGGCGTTGTCGGGGTCGATATAGCTGACCGCGCCTTCCGTAACGTAGGTCAGGGTGGCGATGCCCGAATGGGGATGCAGCGGACCGTTGAAGGGTGCGCCCGCGTGGTCGAACAGGTCGAGAAACACGAAGGGCTTCAGGAGCTCGCCCAAGTCGGACGGGCTCATCAAACGTGTGACGGGGCCATGCGTCCGGCCACGGGTCCGCAGCACGATCGCCCGCACCAGGTTCGGAGGCTGTGATTTAGCTAGGGCAAGGGTCATTAGGGTTCCTCTGAAGATAGCGTGGGAATTGGAGCCGTCGCCGTGCAGCGGCTGGTCAGGACGCGCCGGCGCGCGCCGTCTTCAAGGCTGCGGTCCACCACAGCAGATCGTCGATCATCGCTGCTGCGGTGGCCTCCAGCTCGGCCAACCCGGCGGCGACATCGCCGCCCTGGAAGTGAGCCCATAGGGTGGCGACAGGGATGTGGACCGACGAGCGGATCGGAGCGACCTGGAGTTCGATCATCGTCTCGCGGAGCTGCTGCACGCTGCGTACGCCGCCCATGCCGCCATAGCTCACAAAGCAAGCGGGTTTGCGTTTCCATTCCGGATACACCCAATCGATGGCGTTCTTGAGTACCGCCGCGGGTCCGTAATTGTATTCAGGGGTGACGAAGACGAAGCCGTCGGACTGTGCGATCGCGGTGGTCCATCTCTGAACGACCTCGTTCTGGTAAGCCGGGCGACCCGGTGTGGCAGGCGGTACCGGCTGGTCAAAGAACGGCATCGGAAAGTCGCGCAGATCGAGCAGCCGCGCCTCCACGCCGTCGCGCTTCTTCAACTGCTGCAAAATCCAGTGGGCGGGCTTTTCCGAGAAGCGGCCCTCGCGGGTGCTTCCGACAATGGCGGAAATGACGGTCATGCGTTGAGTCCTTACGGTTCGCCGAAAAGCGATCCTGGTATCAAACTGTAACCTGGCCTAAGTTAGATACCGCTCGATGGTCTGCAAGAACGCACAGACCTGATACCAGGGCACACCGAGATGACCGTTTTGCTCCCTGATCCAGCCTCCGAAGATTGCCGCGCCCTCAGCTCGATCCTGGCGCGGGTGGGCGACAAGTGGACCGTGCTGATTGTCGTCCTGCTCGGCGATGGCCCGAAGCGCTTTAATGAAATCAAGCGGCTCGTCGGCGGCATCTCACAGAGAATGCTCACATTCACGCTGCGTGGATTGGAGCGAGACGGCCTGGTGAAGCGGACTGTGTTTCCCACCACGCCGCAGCGTGTGGATTACGAATTGACCAAGCTCGGTGGCACCTTGTGGCAGGCCGTGGAGCCGCTCGGTTTGTGGGCGCGCGCTCATCTGAGCGAGATAATGACATCGCGGGATTACAACCAGCATTACGACCCGGACCGTTACCGTGCGTTGCTCGCCACGACGATTGGAGAACTCGACGAGATACTCAGAATCTTTCCTCGCTGCTGCGGATCGCACGCATAGAGGCGCAAGCGCAAAGAGCCGCATTCCACCGCATCAATTTGTCCGAGCTCGCCCGTGAGGTCGTCGATCTGTTCGAGCCAACTGCCGAACAGAATAGGATGACGCTCAATGGGCAAGACT
>DATLXS010000240.1:0-3429 GCA_035575675.1 Gemmatimonadales bacterium | reverse complement strand
GCCTGCCTTGTCTTCCCTCAGGCGGGTCGCGTGGTTTTTCTTCCTGGGCGACCGTGATACCAACGACTCGGTTCCCTATCGCGACAGCTTTTCAAAAGCCGACGAGAGTCTAATTTCTCAGCGGTTCGGGTCATCGCCTGTAACACGCTGGAAGGAAGCGGAACGACTCTATCGGGGCAAAGGTTTGGACGCGCGATTTAAGCTCTATCCCGGCGTTGGCCATGAGATTAGCCGAGAGATGCAGGACGATATCAACGCCTTTTTTGTCGGCGCCACGCGTACAGGTAGGCAACCATAGGCTGCTCGAACGACCGCTTCCCGGGAACCTAAGACTGGGCGGTCAGATCAGAGGCTGCGAGGGGCCGAAACCTGCTGTCTATGAGCAGGGATGGGCGGCTAGCGGCCTAGCAATTCCAGGCGCGTCAGCCCCAGTCCGCAGGCAGTCAGCTGGGACAGCAAGCCGTCGGAGCCTCCGAGATGGGCTACTCCCACAAGGACAAGGGTAGGCTCGTTCGCTGATTGTACGAGCTCGCGGACCGTTGGAAGCCAGAGGTAATTGCGCGCGGTAATGACCGCGTGCTTGATTGGCGCGAATTTATTTTGCGTGTGGAGGGTGCTTATCCGGTCGACTTCTTCGAAGTCTCCAGCGACCCAAGCGCGATAGCTCGTCTCGAGTGCTGTTTTGAACGATGCGGGGTTGTCGAGAGCCCAACTCACTGCGGCATCCCATACGTCATCACTCACGCCGTCTTGGAGTGCGTAGGACTGAGCGGCCGTCTCAAGATACTCGATACGCGGCCCCGGAGGCTGAGTCTCATTCGATCTCGCGATGGCCAGTCGCTCGACGCCTGGGTCGAATGGAGCTGGATCCAGGACATCCGACGCGACTGCGAACGGCCTTAGCCTCGAAAGGTGTTCCACACGAACACGGTCGAACGGATACTTACGTTGGATGCGAGGCCACGAATTCGGCAACCTCCGCGCAATGGGCTGTGAGCCTGGCGGCGCGAATCGACTCTGGTCCGATTCCTCCTTGTCATGCTCCAGGTAGATGAGGCGAGCCCGGCTGATCGCGTCGTAAACCCAGTGCGCCAATGGACGTCCCCTGGGAACGCAATGCATGGTCCCGCCAAGGCGAACACTAGACCCTTTAATGTCAAAATACATCGCGCGATTCAGTCTACTTGCCGAGCGGTGTTGTAGACATTTCAGCTACGTACGGCTCTGTGGCACTTATCGGACGCGGTGCGATCAACAACTGCTTCTGGCCGCAACCTGCTGTCTGTGAGCAGGGAACGTTGAGCAGTCCCGCCGTGTGAAACGGGTTAGGGCGAAGGAGTACTCCCTCGCCGAGACCGGGCCGCCTGACCCGACCTCCGCGCCAATCATCGTGTTTCGGAATGTTTCTGCCACCCTGCGCCCAGCCGACCGAAGGCGCACTATGCGCACCCGAGCCGACTGCTGGTTGACCTTAAGCACGGCAGCATCGAGCCTCAGGGGCTCCACGGCTACGGGCCCCTCGTCGGTGTGTCCGAGCAGAACCGTGCGCTCGCGCATCACAGTGGATACGCGCGGTGGTATAGGACTCGCCGGTTTTGCTCTGGCGCTCGCGGATAATTCTCTTAAGATCTCGCTGACGGGTCATCGCTTCTCCTCGCTCAGCGCGGCCTCGGCCCCCGCCCTCGGCGGCGCTGCGAAGAAACGCGCGACCGCGTAAACCGGAGGATTCTGCTCCCCTTTGCTCCGCTCGAGGGATCCCGCGGGGGTGGATCCATTGGAGTTCGGCGTCGGCTACGCCGTGGGGACTGACCATCCCAGAGGAGCCGTTACTGCGTCAACCGCGACTAAAGGCGGTACGCTCATGAAATCGAAGTACTACGTTCGCGTGATGCGCCCGACGTTCCACCGCGCGATTCTCAAGGTCGAGGCGCGATCCGAGGAGGCGGCGGTGCGCTCAGCCCTGGGCAAGGTCGCGCAACTCTCCGAAGCGGACTGGGCGCAGCTCGAAACCGAAAGGGAGCCACCCGTCCTCGAGATCGTGCTCTCGTAAGAGGAAGCGGAGGGAGACTCCGAGGCGGATGTTCTCGAGTATGTGCGCAGTGTGCCGAATTCCTCTGCTCTGCTGCAGGCGGACGTCGTGGCAGGCGAGGGCACCCTCATCGCGCCAATGTGGCTCAAGGATCTGCCGGAATTAGCCGCTGCCGACATCACTCAGGATTGGAGTGAGGCCGTTTCCGGTGTCTGCGGTGAGGAGACCGAAGGGTTCTACGCCTGGCTTACCCGGCAGGGACGCCCGAGCAACGTCGTGGACTTCTTCGCGGAGCGGGATAAGCGCCGCGGAACGCCAAGCGAGGATCCGGGCGCTGACCCTTGACGGCCGTGAAGGCTTCTGCGCTGGCATCCCCCCCGACTCTCACCACTTCTCTGGCGCGCAGTCCCCCGCCGTACGCCACCGACAGGACGGCGCGATTCTTGAGATAGCGAGTCGCGTCAATCAGGCGTGTGGCTTCCTGGCGGCTGCACGACCGGCAGCCGCTGAGCGACGCGGACCCGGGCGCATCTTGGCCGTCACGTCGGGGCGATTAAGGTGGTATGGGAGCAGATGGCCGGACGAAGCGCACACGATCGGTCACCCGAAGCCGCGCGCTCACAGCTGAGCCAGCCGCCGCCGGCGCCGCGGTACCTGACGCGCGCGCTGCTCCGGCGAGGGCTGTTTGAATTGCCCGCGACACGCGACGACGTGGGCGATCGTTGACGGCGAGACACCCAGCTCTCGCGCGAGGTGCCTCTGAGGGCAGCGCGGAGGGCCTTCCACGCGACATACCGCTCGCGCCATGCCAGGATGATCGTGACCTGCTCATCGGTCAGCGCGCGTGGCGGGCCAATCGTGCTCTTCATGGAGCTGTCCTGCGTGAACGCAGGCGGGCTGCCTGCGCGGCACGGCAAGCCCGCCCCTCAACTCAACACACCGCTGAAGGATCGTGTCGATCCGTCGGCGCCGGCGGCGACTATTTCCTTCGCGCGGCGAGAGAGACGACCCGCGGCATCTCGACGTTCGGGGCGGCGTCGCCGAGTGAGTTGAACTGCTCGGGGTTGAGGAACATGACCGAGCATCCCGAGCACGCGTAGAAAGACGTGGTGTAGAGCGCGCCCGTCTGTCGTTTGACGGTCACGACGTGCCAGCGATCGAAGCCGCAGATGCGGCACCGCCATTGACCGGTCGTCCTGCCCATCTCGCGAAGGCTAGCGACCGACGACAATCCCAGTAAATCCAGTGCGCCATGGGTCGCACTACTGGATGCGGGAGACATCGGGCCGGCTCCGAAGAGCGCGGCGCGCTGGGACACGGCACGCGCTGGCGTCAGATCCGTCAGCCTCGGATCGTTCTTCTAGACGCCGGCACCGGCCAGAGCTCAGGGGCTCCTCGCG
>DATLXS010000239.1:0-4415 GCA_035575675.1 Gemmatimonadales bacterium | reverse complement strand
CGGTTGCGTCGGCTCGTAGTGTCGGGGCGGCGTGCTGGGCATCTGTCTCCCTCCGCGAGGTGCACTATGGGCAAGATCAATTGGGGTCGCGTGGTGCTGGGCGGGCTGCTGGCGGGGGTGGTGCTGAACATCGTCGATTACCTCACGTACGGCGTGTGGCTGAAGGCGGACATGGCCGCCGCAATGACGGGGCTCGGCAAATCGCCGGCCGCGATGGACAGCGCAATTCCGTTGTGGGTGGCGCTCGATTTCGTGTCCGGGATCGGCTTGCTGTGGGTGTACGCGGCCATTCGGCCGCGGTTCGGGGCAGGCGTGAAGACGGCGGTGATCGCGGGGCTCGCGGTCTGGTTTTTCGTCGGGCTGCTGCACGCGATCGGCGAATCGCCGATGGGGTTCATGCCGCAGCGCCTCATGATGATGGGCACGTGCGTGGCGCTGGTGTCGATTCCGGTGGCGACCGTGGTGGGGGCGTACGTCTATAAGGAAATGTAGAGACGAGAAGGGAGGGGCGCCGCGTGCTGCGCCCCTCCGCACTCACGAGCCTCCCAGTGTCGCTACGGCGTGCAATCCGTGTCGAGACCTCGCGCACTGCACTCCGCGTTCGGCACCGGCATCGCGACCGGCACGCTCCCGCCAGACACTTGCGGCGGAATGGTATTCAGCAACCCGAACCGGCGAGCGTCTATCCAGCGGGTGCCCTGCTCCCACAAGAGCGAGTACCGACGGTTGTACAAGAGCTCCGTGATGAACGCGGGATCGGCGCTCGCGACGGTCAGCGTCGTGGGGGCGAGTTTTCCCACATTGACACGGACCTGGTCGAGGTCGCTCAATGCCGTGGTCTTGATGCCGGCAAACCACTGCGCCTCGGCGTCCAGGAGCACCAGCTCCTCGTTCCGGATGATCGGGATCTGGTGTCTGGGGTCGTCCTTTCCCGCGGTGAAGTACATCGTGAACTTCAGTGTGCCCAGGATGGGAATGCCGCCTAGGCGCCCCGTGTCTAGCGCTACCGCGATCTTGTCCAGCACGCGCTGATCGCGGGGGCTGCCCACGGTGGGTTGGGTCTGCGCATTGAAGACGTTGGAATCAAGCGCATAGAACGTGACGCCGTTGAGCGGTTCGGAGAGACCGTTCGAGACGTCACCAGCCGCGTTCGAGAAGTCGTAATACGCACCTTGCGCGAAGGCTAATGCCGTGGTGGCGCTCCTGTTGAGGAAAGAGCTGTCGAGGTCCGCCAGCGCTCGGGTGTAGCAGGGAACCCCGCAGCCCGCGGCAGTCGCCCGCAGGATCGCCGCTTTCGCTGCGAGCGCCCGGTTGAGGAGCTTGAAAGACCCCGGCGTGTCGAACCCCGCAAGGCCGGGCGGGAGCGGGAACGGAAACGCCACGCTGCCCGCATCCGCCGTGCGAAGGTCCGCGCGCGCGCTGTCGAGGAGATCGAGGATGTAGCGGTACACACTGTCCCTCGATACAAAGGGTGCCGGCGCGGCGTTCACTGGCCGGTCCACATCGATCGGGGCACCGAGCGAATCGCGCGTCAGGATCACGTACATGAAGGCAAGCGCCTTCATGGTGTTCGCCATGCCTCGCGATGCCGCCTTCTCCCCCGCGGACAGATCCCCATTGGCATTGATGCCGTTCAGGTAAATGTTGATGGTCCGGATGTTCGAGTAGCGATCCGCCCACTGACTCCCGCCGAAGCCGCCTCCCTGAAGCGGCCCGTAGAAAGGCTCCTGGTAGTCCGGCTGGTTGTTGCCGGACAGGTTAATGCCCTCGCGTCCCATGGAGCCGAGACGCCAGATGTAGGTCTGCATCCCGAACCGCGCCCCCCCGAAGATCCCAATGGCGGTGGCCGACAGACGCTCACGTGTCGGGTTCGCGAGCAAGGAATCGAGGAGCGGCTGATTCGTGTTCGTCACATTGAAGAAGTCCGAGCACGCCGCGCCCGCGAGTAACGCGCCCAGTGCCGCGGTTACCGTGGCCAGCCTGCGCACTTGCAGTGAGGTGGTCATGGTCAGAACCCCGCCGTGATCGAGAAGAAGAAGCTCCGCGTCGGAGGATACGGGCCAAGGTCGATGTTGCGCACGATCGCCTGCTGGCCGTAGTTCGAGACCTCCGGGTCATAGCCGAAGTAGTTGGTAAAGAGCAGCAGGTTGCGTCCGGTGACACTGACGCGCGCGTTGCGCGCGCCCAACCAGGCGGCCCACCGCGGTGGCAGGTCGAGCGCGATGCTCGCCTCGCGCAGCTTGAGGAATGTCGTGGACTGAATGAACGCACCCGCCGTACCGTATGTATTGCAGGCGTTGTAGCGCCCCTGGCCCACCGGTGTCGCCTGATCGGGGGCGAGCCCGTTGCAGTCGTATAGCGATAGGGTCTGGTTCTGCGCCACGCCGCCCGCCTGCCAGTCGAACAGCATCGACAGCGTGAGGCGCTTGTAAGTCACGTCATTCGAGAAGGACATCCGGAACTTCGGGTTAGTCTGGCCGAAATAGCGCGTAATGAACGAACAATTGTCCGGGGTCGGCGTGCAGCTTCCCGGCACCGTGTCGGTTCCGATAATCTGCGTGATGGGCTTGTCCTTCTGGATGAAGAACTCGCCATACGCAAGCCCAAACCCGGCGTTGGCGGGGCGGAAGCCACACACAGTGGCATTGGGTTGACACACGTCGGGGATGGGAAGCTCCTGCACCCGATTCTTGAGGGACGTGAAGGTCGTGCGGAACACCCAGTTCAGGTTCTTCTGATGGATGGGCGTCACGCCGGCGGCGATCTCGATCCCCTCATTCCACAGGACGCCCCCGTTGAGAATCCGCGTCGCGAATCCAGTCGACGGTGCGGGCGTGCTCTGGAGGAGCAGGTCGTAGGTGTGCCGTGTGTAAGCGGTCACTTCGATCGTGGCGCGACCGTTCCACAGTTGTGCATCCACTCCCGCTTCGAACTCCTTGATGCGCTCCGGCCGGATTTCCGAGGCACCGGCGACGCTGCCGCTGGAGCCGCCGATGAGCGTGCCGATGTTCCCTCCGATGACGGTGTTGTTGAGAACCGTGAACTTCTGTCCGAAGAGCGCCTGATTCCCCGTCTCTCCATAGGCGCCGCGCAGCTTCACCTCGCTCCCCTCGCCGAGCAGGTTGGGGAAGCGGAATGACGCGGCCGCCTTGGGGTACAGGAAGTAGTGGCCGATGTCGCCGTTGGCGCTCGAGCGCTCCGCCCGGAAGCCGACGGAGAGCAGCAGCCGCTCCCGCATCGTCAAAAACTCTTCCTGGCCGTAGAAGGCGAGGGTTCGTTCCTTGGCTGTGAGCTCGAACGGCTGCCCCAGCACCGATCCTTGATCGATGTTCGACTGCCCGGGGAGCAATCCCTGCGCCACGACGCGCGAGCGCTCGATCTCACGGTCTTCGACCTGCACCCCTGCCGAAGTCGTCGCCTTGAACCCTCCACCCGCGGGCGAATACGCCTCGATCGCGTTCAGGTTCCAGTTCCACTGGCGGCTGCTGGCGTTGGAGAGCGAAGCCACGCCCGGCGTGGAGCTTGTTGCCTCGAAGAACAGCTCCGGCGGCCCGAAGACGTTGCTGGTTTGCGTGAAGAAGTCGATGCCCGCGGACCCGACGAGTTTCAAGTTGTGACGCTCGGTTTGCGCCGCCTGAAGCGTGAGCGTGCTGGCGCCCGTGAAACGGGTCACTACCTCGTCGTTCTTTCCGAGCGCAATCGTCTGTAAGGGATTCGAGCTGAGGTAGCTGATCCCTGGCTGCGGCCACCCCCCGCTCGTCGGCAAGATGCTCACGAAACCCGGGACATAGGCGATGGCATAGGTGACACTGGCGCCGTTGTTGTCGTTGTTCGTGAAGCCCTTGTCGGTCTGATTTCGGGTGAAGGCGGTGCTCAAGCTGAGCTGGAGCCGGTCGGAGAGCGCCTGGTCGACGTTGGCCCGTATGTTCTGGCGGTTGTTGAACGTGTTGTCGATGATCCCGCCGTCGTGCTTTGTGCCGGCTGCCAAGAAGTACCGCGTGTTCTCCGAGCCCCCGCTCACGTTGACGTCGGATTGGTAGGAGAGCGGTTTGTTCCCCGCGATCTCCTGCAGGTGGTCGTAGGTGGGCAGCTGGCCGTTTACCTCGTATCCCTTAATGAAGGCGGTGTCCGCGGCGGTTGCGCCTGTGAAGTTGGCGTAGAGATCGAGCGCCTCCGCCTCGGTGAAGGATCGGGTGCCCGGTCCCCGCAGCAGGCTGAAGAAGCCCATGGTCTGAGTGACCGTCGCCCGTGCCTTCCCCGTCTTGCCGCGGTTGGTCTTGATGACAATCACGCCGTTCGCGGCCTTCGAGCCGTAGATCGACGCCGCCGCGGCTCCGCGCAACACTTCTATAGACTCGACGTCGTCCGGGTTCAAGTCGGCCAGGCGGTTGACCGGGTCATCCTGCAGCTCGCCG
>DATLXS010000238.1:0-15906 GCA_035575675.1 Gemmatimonadales bacterium | reverse complement strand
GGGGGGGGGGGAGGGGGAGGGGGAGGCTGCTGTACAGCGAACGACACTGCGACAAGCAGGGCAAGCATGGATTCTCCGGACTGAAAACCGACGGTAGAAAAGGGCGACGGCAGAAAAATCGACCGTAGAAAATGCGACGGTAAAAAAGCGACGGTAAGGGGCAGAATCCTCACCGTCGCCTCATCTACCGTCCTCTACCGTCGCTTTACCTACCGTCGTTTTTAGATACTCAGCGCCCTCACCTGTCGCGGCGCCGGATCCTGCGAGCGCAGGACAATCCGCATCGCATGGGTGTCGTAATCGATATCCCAGCCCGCGATGCGAGGCCTGACAAATTCCTCACCGTCGTCCGGCGTGAGACCTTCCGGCGTGGCGTCGAGGAACTCCATCAGCTTCATGCGCATCTCGAGGTAGGTGCAGCCGTCGCGGCTCGCGGCGATGCGGATACCGACATCGTCATCGAGCTGGCGCCGCACGAACCCCTGGGCGACTTCGAGCAACCGGCCGACGATCACGCGCTCCAGCATCACGCCATCCTTGCGGGCCAGCCGCCGCGCCAGGACACGAGCCCGGGCGGGGTCCAGACAGAGGGCAAGGAATTGCTGCCGGATCTCCGGATGCGGCCGCCGCTTGCTCTTGGTCTCACCGTCCCGCTCCGCCTTCGCGCAGGTGGGGAGGTCGTTCCGGTGCAGCTTGAGGAACTTGGTCATCGGCGCGTAGACGTCCATCCGGCCCGGGGCCGGGGGACGCCGCCGTCCCGCGACGAGGTCAGAGATGTAGATCTCAGACACCTGAACCGCATCCGCCAGCTCGCGCGGGGTGCGCTTCAACTCGCGCAACCGGCGCCGTACCAGTTCTCCAACCTTGACGGGGCGCTTCAGGGGGAGGGCTGCCGCCATGTAGACTCCTTGGTTGCCGTTTTGTGGGGTCGCGGAATGTAGCTAAATGCAGGCCAAAACGGTAGTTCTACCCGCTCGAACCGGCAGAATCCCGAAAACGGGACACACCTGCCTCTTGCCCTGTTCCGACAAGTCGTGATACAATTGAATCACTTCATGGATACAATCGTGATAAAGATCTGGCGCGCCCTGACGCGTTCCCCTGAAAACCGGGGGACACCCCCGGGCGCGCGCGTGTTGCCCGCATATGCCGCCCTCGCCCGCTATCGCAGCAGCGCCGATCTCGATCCGCAGCTCCGCATGCTCGTGTCGCAGCTCGCCGCCGAACGCAGCAGCTGCCGCTGGTGCATCGATCGGGGCCGGCATCGCTGGCGCGAGGCGCAGCTGTCGCTTGAAGCGTTGTGCGCGCTGCCGCGATACGAGACCAGCTCGCCCTGGCGTGCACCGGTCGGCTCCGCGATCCGGAATCTCTGACTGTGAAAGACGGGCGCTGGTTGTTGCTCATCCATCAACTCCCACCGAAGCCGGACTACTTCCGGGTCAAGGTCTGGCGGCGCCTGCAGGGACTGGGCGCGGTCGCGATCAAGAATTCGGTGTACGCCCTGCCCTGCACCCCACAGGCAAGCGAGGATTTCCAGTGGCTCCGCAAGGAAATCACCGCCGGTGGTGGTGAAGCATCGGTGTGCCGCGCGGCGTTCGTCGACGGCCTCTCCGACACACAGATCGAATCACTGTTTCGGACGGCGCGGGACGCCGACTACGCTGAGGTGGCACGGACCGCGGAGAGAATCGAGTCGCCGGCAGACGCCGCACGGCTCGAACGCCGTCTGCGCGACATCGCGGAGCTCGATCATTTCAGCGCCGGCGGCCGCAAGGCCGCGGAGGCGGCCGTCGCGAAGCTCAAGGGCCGGAGTACCAGGGGCCGCAAACAACGCGGGGAGCACTCACCGGTGCGACAAACCTGGATCACCCGGCCCGATGTCCACGTGGATCGCATCGCCTCCGCCTGGCTCATCAAGCGATTCATCGACCCGAAAGCACGCTTCGCCTTCGGGGACGCCCGCGAAGGCGCGGTCAGCTTCGACATGTTCGACGGTGATTACACCCATGAGGGTGACCGCTGCACGTTCGAGGTGCTGCTGCAGCGCTTCGGGCTGGAGCAGGACGGTGCGTTGCACGCCATCGCCGAGATGGTCCACGACGTCGACGTGAAGGATGGGAAGTTCGGCCGCGACGAGACGGCGGGGTTCGAGCGGATGATCGCCGGCGCCATCAAACGAAACGCACGCGACGAGGCGCGGATCGAGCGCGGTAGTGAGCTCCTTAACGACCTCTACGAATCAATACAGCCGTCCCCACCAGCGCGATCACCGCAAAGCTGAACCATTGGATGGCGTAGGAGAGATGCGGGCCGTTGTCGAGCGCGGGCAGCGGCCAGCGCCGCGGCAGTCCCGCCGCTGGATCAGGCGTCTCGAGCTGAATGACGAACGGCAGAAATCCCGCCACGCTCACGTCCCCACGGCCGCGGGGAGGAATCAGGGCGATCCCCGTAACCGTGGCCGTATCGGGCTCGCGGTACAGCGTGTGATCGACATGGAAAGCATCAGGGGAAGGCGCCCAGCCGCGATCGACCAACACTGCGGCGCCGGCCGCCAACCGCAGGGGCGTGATCAAGGCGACGCCCGGCGTCCCTTCGAAGCTCCGCCCCGGCCAGGTCAACTCGGATGTGAAATCATAAACGCCACGTGCTTGGACACGCCGCTCGCGGGCCGAGTCGGCCGGCGTGGAACCGGTCACGGTGAGAGGAGGAAGCGCAAACCTCGCGGCGAGCGCGGCATTGCGGGCCCGCCGCTGCGCAAGCCGATCCAGCTGCCAGATGCCCAGACGCACGCACACCGCCGCCACGAGCACCGCGCTCACTGCCGCCACTACGTCGCGGCGCTGCACAAGGCGACCTTCTGGGCGCGTGTCAGCCGCCGGATCGCCGCCTCGCGCTTCAGCGCGCTGCCGCGATCGGACGCGACTTCCTGGTAGGCGAGGGAGACGGGACGTCGGGAGCGCGTGTAGGCGCTCGCCGTGCCGCGGCGGTGGGACTCGAGGCGTTGCGGCAAGTCATTGGTGACGCCGGTATAGAGGGAGCCGTCGCGGCAGCGGAGCAGATACACCATCCAGGGCACGCGTTAGACCAGCTTTGCCTCCAGCGTGATCGCGACGTTGTTCTGGAGTGCCTTCGAGACGGGACAGTTCTTCTTCGCCCCTTCGGCCGCCTGCTCAAAGGCCGCCTGGTCGATCCCGTCGACCTTGCCGCGCACATCCAATACGCTCTTCGTGATCTTGGGTGCTCCGTCCACCATTTCGAGCGTCACGGCGGCGCGCGTTTCGATGCGCGTCGCGGGATGTCCCGCTTTTTCGAGCGCCGACGAGAGCGCCATGCTGAAACAGCCAGCGTGCGCCGCGGCGATCAGCTCCTCGGGGTTAGATCCTTTCTTGCCCTCGAAGCGCGTGCCGAAACTGAAGGAGCCGCTGAAGACCCCGCTTTGGGCCTTGAAGCTCCCTTTGCCATCCTTCAGCTTGCCTTCCCAAATCGCGACGGCGTTGCTGGTCGCCATGATCGACCGCTCCAATGGTTTGTGGGGACCGGGGAATCTGGCGAGACGCCCGACGGTTCGCTACGCTTTGAGACCCTCTAGTTTTGGAGCTAAGCCATGGCGCCAAAGAAAGCCCGCTCCAAGAAGACTCCCCGCCCCCGTCTTGGCGCGCGCCGCCAACCGGAGACGCTGCGCCTGCGCAAGCTGACGCCGGGGTTCACGGCAAGCGATCTGCAGCGCAGCATGGCCTTCTATCGCGACGTGTTGGGCTTCGTAATCGGGGATGAGTGGCGCGACAACGGCACGCTCGCGGGATGCGAGATCCACGCCGGCGCCGTCACATTCATGTTGAACCAGGACGACTTCAAGAAAGGCCGCGACCGGCAAAAAGGCATCGGTACGCGCATCTGGTGTCACACCGCACAGGACCTCGACAAGGTCGCCGCCGACATCAAGGCGCGTGGCGGCAACCTCGACCAGGAGCCGCAGGACATGCCCTGGGGCGACCGCGTGTTCATGATCACCGATCCTGACGGTTTCAAGCTGACGTTCGTCCAAGCGCGTTGAGCCTGTCGCCCGCCGCGCAGCGGGTCCTGCGTGCTGTCGCGGCGACGCTCGTTCCTGACGGGCCCGCAGACCTCGGCGAGCGGGTCGCGGAGAAGGTCGCCGCCCTGCCCCGCCCGGCCGACCGCGCCGAGCTCGATCTGCTGCTGCGGCTCCTCGACACCCGCGCCGTGAACCTGCTGCTGAGCGGGATCCCCACGCCCTTCACGCAGATGGACGCAGCCCAACGAGAACGGTGCCTGCGCGGGTGGGCGACGAGCCGCCTCCCACCGCGGCGGAAAGCGTTCCAGGCCCTCAAGCGCCTGACGACGGTCACCCACTACACTACGCCCGGCGTTGCGAAGACCATCGGGTATCCAGGTCCGCTCAGCCCTCCGCCGCGCGCACCCAAGCCCATCCGTCCCACTCTCGTGACCGCGGATACGATGCTGAGCTGCGATGTGGTCGTGGTCGGCTCGGGAGCGGGCGGCGGCGTCGTCGCCGGCGAGCTGACGGCCGCCGGCAAGGACGTCATCGTGCTCGAGAAGGGCGGCTATCGCAACGAAGCCGACTTCACGCATCAGGAGGGAGACGCGCTCGCAACGATGTACGACGCGGGCGGCTTGCTCGCGACGCGCGATCTTGGCCTCGTCGTCCTGCAAGGATCGACGCTCGGCGGCGGCACGGTGATCAACTACACCACGAGCTTCGCCACGCCCGATGCGGTGCGCGGCGAATGGGCCCGGATGCACGGCTTGACGCATTTCGAAAGCGCCGAATACACTCGCTCGCTCGCCGCGGTCGCCGCGCGACTCGGCGTCAACACCGATCAGGCGCGGCCGTCCGGGCGCGACCAGATCCTGATCCGCGGCCTGGAGCGGCTGCATTGGCATCACGGCTTGCTGCCGCGCGATGTCCGCGACTGCTCCCAGGACGATTCCTGCGGCTACTGCGGCATGGGGTGCCGGCGCGCCGCGAAGCAATCAACCTTGATTACGTATCTGCAGGATGCCGCGGCCTGCGGCGCGCGGATCGTCGTCGATTGTGACGTCAGGCGCGTCGTAACATCTGCCGGCGCCGCAACGGGCGTCGAGGCGCGGGTCGGCCGCCACACTCTGACGATCCGCGCGAAAACCGTCGTCGTCGCCGCGGGGTCGGTGCATTCGCCGGCGCTGCTGCTTCGCTCAGGCGTGAGCCTGCCCGCGCTGGGCCGCCATCTTGCCTTGCACCCCGCAACCGCCGTGTTGGCGCAGATGCCCGACGAAGTGCGGCCGTGGACCGGCACGGTCCAGGCCCATTACTCCGATCAGTTCGCCGATCTCCATCACGGCTACGGGTTCAAGTTCGAGACCGCGCCCGTGCATCCCTCGTTGCTGGCGCTGGCGGCACCCTGGGAATCGGCCGCCGGCCACCGCGCGCGCATGGCCCAGCTCCCGCATACCGGGCTCGTCGGCATCCTGCTGCGTGATCGATTCGGCGGGCGGGTCACGGTGGACAGAGACGGCGCCGCCGTCGTGGATTACCGGCTGTCGCGCTACGACCGTGCGCACGTGCGTCGCGCCATCGCCGGCGCGGCGGAGCTGCTGGAGGCGGCGGGCGCTCGCGACATCTGGGTCCCGCTCGCGCGCGACGTGAGCTACCGGCCGGGGTCGACCGCGGCGCGAGAGGATTGGCTCAGACGCGTGGACGCCGCGGGGTGGGGCCCGAACGAGCTCTTGCTCGTCACGTTCCATCAGATGGCATCGTGTCGCATGGGGACCAAGGCGGGCGCGTCGGTCGTGGATCCGGAGCATCGGGTGTGGGGAACCCGAGGCTTGTACGTGGCGGATGCGAGTACTTTCCCCAGTGCGTCCGGAGTCAACCCGATGCTTACCGTGATGGCGATGGCGCATCGCGCCGCCGCCGTCATGGTGACTCACTAGGAGAGCTACATGCTCGCGTTGCTGATCGTGTTACAACAATCCGTCGCCGATTCCTCGCCCTTTCGCGCGCTGGCGCTGCCGCCCGCGACGCCCACCAGGAGCGCCACCGGCGCGCCTGGTCCTCGCTACTGGCAGCAGCGCGCCGACTACACGCTCGAGGCCACGCTCGACACCGGTACGAACGTCCTGCGGGGCCAGGGCCGGATCTACTACGTCAATCACTCGCCCGAGACGCTCGACTACGTCTGGGTACAGCTCGACCAGAACCTGTTCGCTCCAGGCTCGGTCTCCGGCGTGTTGAATCAGCCGCCACTGCGATTTGCCGGCGGCGTCGTCTTCGACTTCAGCGGCAAGGGATTCGTCGGTGGGATCACCGTGGATCGATTTGCGGTAGGAGGCCGGCCGCTCATCACCAAGGTGTTCGGGACGATGATGCGCGTCGAGCTGCCGCGGCCGCTCCGCCCCGAGCTCAGCATCACATTCGACATCGGCTGGCACTTCCCCATTCCTCCCTACGGCGGCGGGCGGATGGGGCGTGTCGGCTCGCGCTTCTATGAGCTCGGGCAATGGTATCCGCGCTTGGCGGTCTACGACGACGTGCATGGCTGGAACACGCTGCCGTTCCTCGGCGCGGGCGAGTTCTATCTCGAGTACGGCGACTTCGACGTCAGCCTGACGGTCCCCGCCGGATTCCAGCTGACGGCGACCGGCATGCTCGCCAATCCCTCGGCCGTGCGCACGGCGCAGGAAGGCTCGCGCGTCGCTCGGGCGTTTGCGACGCCCGGGCAGGTGGTACAGGTCATCACGCGGCAGGAGGCGGTGGCCAACGCGACACGCCGCGTTCCCGGGACGAAGACGTGGCGCTTCACGACGAGCGGTGTTCGCGACTTTGCCTGGGCGACCGGCGCGGGATTGCGCTGGGACGCGAGCGTCTGGAACGGCACGCTCGTGCAGACGTTCTACCATCCCGAGGCGACGCCGTGGGAGGAATCGAACAACATGCTGCGATTTGCGCTCCGGCATTTTTCGGGCGCGCTGGGCCAATACCCGTGGCCGCAAATCTCGGCAATCGAGGGGCTCGTCGAGGGGATGGAGTACCCCATGGTCATCTACTGCCCGTCGCTGCAAAAGCGCGAAGACCAATACTGGGTCCTGATGCACGAGCTCGGCCACCAATGGTTCCCCATGCAGGTGGGCTCGGACGAGCGGCGCTATCCGTGGATGGATGAAGGCTTCAACACGTTCGCCGACTACGACGCCGCCGAGGCGTTCTTCAAAGGCACGGCCTATGGCGACACCGTGCGGCATGAATTGCTGGGCGCCTACGCCGCGACCGCGCTGCCGGGCAGCGAGCAGCCGATGATCACCAGGCCGGACGAGGTGCGCGAGCTCTACTGGACCGCCTACCAGAAGCCGGCGCTGATGCTGTCGATCTTACGGCAGTCGGTCGTTGGTCGGGACGAATTTGATCGCGCGTTGCACGAGTATGTGCGTCGCTGGAAGGGGAAGCATCCGCAGCCGGCGGACTTCTTCCGGACCATGAGCAACCTGACAGGACGCGATCTCGACTGGTTCTGGCGCGGCTGGATCTACACGACGGCGCGGCTCGATCAGGCGGTGGACTCGGTGCGCGCGAGCGGCGACAGCACCTTCCTTTATCTATCGAATCGCGGCCAGATGGTGTTGCCCGTCACGCTGGAATTGCGCTACCAGGACGGTTCGACCGATACCCGGACTTTGCCGGTCGAGATGTGGGATCTTGGCAGTCGCTTCATCTATCGCCTGGCGAGCGCGAAGCGGCTGGCGAGTGTGGTGATCGATCCACAGCGGATGTATCCGGACATCGCCCGCGACAACAACAGCTGGAAGCGCTAGGGCGGGGGCTTGTGGTCACCGCCGCCGCCACCAAAGCCGGAGAGCGGTCCGACTCCGGCGAGGATCGCGGCCACCGCGGCGCCGCTCGCGCCGAGGGCGATCGCGGTCTTCCAACCCGAGACTCTTTTTTGTTTGAGCTCGAGCAGTTGCGTGCGCGGAATGGTCACCAAGTCACCGATGCTCTGATATGCGGTCCCTGCATCCGACGTGAAGCGCGTGCCTGCGATCACGAGCGAGTCCGCGTCCGCGAACGCCACGCGCCCTTGGACGTTCGTCACGCGGTGCACCGTGATTTCGCCGACGCGCGCGTCGAGCGGCGCCACCGTCGCGACGATCTCGGCACCGCGCACGGGTGTGACGTCACCGAGTGGTCTGTAGCTCAAGCACGCGGACACCGGAACCAGGAAAACCAGTAGCGCTCGCATGAGGTCGCATGTCATGGCTGATTCGCGACGAGCACTGGCACATCGCTCCCGCTCGTGTTGCCCGTACCGAGCTGGCCGTTGCTGTTTTCGCCCCAACAGTAGGCCTGGCCACCCGTCGTGATGGCACACGTGTGGTGGCCACCCGCAAAGATGGACGCGAAGATCTGATTCGTGCTGATCGGCAGTGGATGGTGACTGCACAGTGCGACCGTTCTCCCCGACGTGGAGGTGCAGGTCTCCGTGGCCGACGCGCCGAGCTGGCCACTCCCGTTCTCGCCCCAACATTGCGCCGTATTGCCTGTCCCGATTCCGCAGGTATGCTCCGCGCCCGCGCTCAACGAGAGAAAGATGATACCGCCGGTCACTGCGGTAGGTTCGAGGGCTTGGCCGGTCGTCGTCTCGCCGAGCTGGCCCCACGTGTTGTCACCCCAACAGTACGCGTCCCCGGCGGCGGTCACACCGCAGCTGTGGTCAAAGCCAAGAGTTAAGAGCTTGAACTTGAGACCCCCGGAAACCGCCACTGGCAACGCGGTGTCGGCTGTGGTTCCGTTGCCCAACTGCCCCGAACCGTTGTTGCCCCAACAGTATGCCGCGCTGTCGGCGGCGAGCGCGCACACGTGGCGCGTGCCCGCATTAATCGCCAGAAAACGTAGGCCGCCTCCGACGGGGATGGGTACCTGGCTGCACGGTTCGGGCCGCCCTGAGGTGACGCAGGTGTTGGTCGGCCGGCTGCCCAGCTCGCCATCCCGACCCCAGCCCCAGCAATACGCACTCGAATCCGAGGCGACGATCCCACAAGTGAACGTGCCGCCCGCCGTGACCTGGAGAAACGACAACCTGCCGGTTACGAGAGTGGGTGTGGTGCGGGAGATGACCGAACTGTCGCCGATTTGGCCGGTCAGGTTCAGCCCCCAGCAGTAAGCACTGCCCCTAGCTGCGACCGCGCACGAGTGCGCCCCACCGGCACTGGGGAGGCCGAACGTCTGTGTACTACCAATCTGCGTGGCGTACGGCCGGTCCGTTGTCGACCCCACCCCGATTTCGCCGTCCCGGTTCCAGCCCCAGCAATAGACGTGGTGCGTTGTGGTCACGCCACACGTGTGGAAGAGACCGCCAGATAGAGCGGTGAACGCGGCATCAACGGGCGGGGGGACCTCGACAGATTCCGAGCCCTGACAGGCCGCGACGGCGGCGACGCACAGCATCACACCGACCCGCATTCTGTCGATCAATGTAGAACCTCCTTGACGGCCCGGCGAACGGGCGTCTAGAGTTAATTCTACTATCCTACCGGCCGGGTTCTCGCCGTTCTCGGTCGGCAGTTGTAAGGCAGTCCACAAACTGTCGCAGTAGGTGACTGAACAGCATGCGGTTCCCAACCGATGCGCTGTTCCATCGCGCTTTTTCCCCACACAGGAGGTGGAGATGAAATCTCCGCTTCGTAAGACGAGTGCGCTGCGCACCCTGGGTGCCAGCGTGGCGCTGACATGCGCCTGCACGCTCCTTGCCGCGGCGCAAACAACCGGCACGGTGAAAGGCACCGTCGTCGACGCGGCAACGCAACGCCCGCTGGACGGGGCCCAGATCAGCGTGCTCGGCACGGAGCTCGGCACGCTGACGAACGCCGCAGGGCAGTACCAGTTCAACGTACCGCTCGGCCAAATCGTCCTACGCATCCGTCACGTCGGTTACGGCAGCAGTAACAAGACCGTGACCGTGACGCCGGACGCGCCGGTGACCGTGGATTTCGCGATGCCGCAGGTCGCGATCGGACTCGATGCGGTCGTCGTCACGGGCACGGGCGTCGCAACCGAGCGCCGCAAGCTCGGCAACACCATCGCGACGATCGATGCGAATCAGCTCAAGACCGCGCCGGTCAACAACGTGTCGGAGATGCTCGCGGCACGGGAGCCCGGAGTCAGCATCCTCCCGTCCGGCGGGCTGACGGGTGAAGGCGCGCGCATTCGCATCCGCGGCGCCGCGAGCCTGTCGCAGCCAAACGAGCCGATCGTCTACGTGGACGGCGTGCGCGTGGATCGCGGCGGCGGCTTCGGGGACTACGTCGGCACTGGCGGCGGCGGTTATCCGTCACGCCTCGACGACATCAATCCGGAGTCCATCGAGCACATCGAAGTATTGAAAGGCCCCGCCGCCGCCACGCTCTACGGCACGGAGGCGTCGGCCGGGGTAATTCAGATATTCACGAAGCAAGGATCGCGCGGAGCGCCCCAGTTTGATTTCATGACCGAGCAGGGCATCTCGCATTTCCCGAAGAACCGCTACATGCCGAATTGGGGCTTTGCACGCTCTGATACACAGGCCACGCGCTTGAGTCAGTTCTACGGAACGACGATCCAGGCGTTCGTGCCCTTCTCCCGGAACATCGTCACGGACAACCTATTCGAAACGGGTTACGCGAACACGTTTTCGGGGGCGGTGAGCGGCGGCACGAGCGCGGTCACGTACTACGTGAACGGGCGCTACAGCCATGACGACGGTCCGTTCGGGAACCGCCACCTCGGGCCCGCGAACGATCTCGATCGCTTTGCCCAAGGCTCGGCGAGCATCGTGATCCTCCCGACCACCAACGTGAAGGTGAAAGTGAATGCGGAGTACGTCGATCGGTACCACATGACGCCGTCGAACAACAACAACATCTTCGGCACGATTTCGTCGGCGATCTTCGGCAAGCCTGAGCTCGCGCAGTGCGACGCCGGCGGCGTGCCCACGGGGACGGGCTGGTGTACGACCGACGGCAACGCCAACAGCCCACTTGCACCGGGCAATCCGCTCGGCCAGGCCGCGTTCGCGACCGTGCGCGAGAACATGCAGGAACAAATCAAGCAAGACGCCAAACACTTCACGGGGAGCATCAACATCGCGTATCAGCCGGTGACGCAGGTCTCCCTGGACGCGACGCTCGGCGTCGATGTCGTCAATCAGGTGAGCACCGATTTTGGACAGTTCGGCTACGACGTTGATCACTTTATCCAGTTCGATCCCGATGGATTCAAGTTCCTCGACGATCGCACGCGGCGCGAAATCACCGCTGAAGCCAAGGCGACCTGGACGGCCAAGCTCGGTGAGGCTTTCCAGTCCACGCTCACGGGCGGCGGCCAGGGCTTCGTCGCGAAAGTGGAAGATGTGGGAGAAGGCGGTGAGCACTTCCCCGGACCGGGACTCGAGATCGTCGGCGCAGGGTCGTCACCCAGTATTTACGAGCGCTTTCTCTCAACGGTCAACGCCGGCGTGTTCGCTCAGGACCAGCTGGCGTACCGCGACTGGGCCTTTCTCACCCTGGGCGGGCGCTATGATCGCAACAGCGCCTTCGGCAAAACGTCCCAAGGGGTGTTCTATCCCAAGGCGAGCATCTCGCTGCAGCCGACCTCGCTCCCGAGCTGGAGCAGCGCCGCATGGCGGGCGCACGTGTCGACGTTCCGCGTGCGCGCCGCGATCGGAGAATCGGGACTGCAGCCCGGCGCCTTCGACAAGTTCACGACGTTCGTCCCGCTGACGAGCGAGTTGGGGCCCGGTCTGGCGCCCAGCAACCTCGGAAACCCCAACCTGAAGCCTGAGAAGGCGACGGAATGGGAGGTGGGAAGTGAGCTCGGCATCGTGAACGATCGCGCCGGCTTCGAGGTCACCTACTGGAATCGCGTGACGCGCGATGCGCTCTATCAGCGCCAGTACGCACCGTCAGGCGGTTTCCGCGCGGTGCAGCTCTCCAACATCGGCCGCGTCGACGCCCACGGCTGGGAAATCGGCGTGAACGTCATCCCCGTGAGCCGTCCTGAGTTTTCGCTCAAGCTCTTCGGCAACACTGCGTTCCTGCACGAGGTCGTCACGAGCCTAGGTGGATCGCCGCCGCTCAAGGTCGGCGGCAGCTACCCGCGCTACCGCAACTTCGTGAAGGAAGGATATTCGCCGTACGCGCTGTTCGGCGCGAAGCTCGTTGCGCCGTGCAGCCAGCGGCCCGCTGGGGCGACTTACGCGTGCCTGCAGCCGGGCCAGAACCCGTATGACCTGAATGGCGACGGCCAATTCGACACTGACGCGGATCTCCTCGCGGCCCTCGGCAGCCCGGTGTCCCTGAGCAGCATCCTGCCGATCCGCGTTGACGAAGACGGTGACGGTGACTTCCTCGATCATTACCTCGGGAAGTCCTCACCGGACTGGGCGGGCGCGTTCGGGCTCTCCGCCACGCTGTTCAAGAACGTCGAACTGTCCTCGTTGTTCGAGTACAAAGCCGGCAACTACACGATCACGAATCTCACGTTCGCCTTCCGGAACTCGAACGCCGTGATCGGACGAAACTCCGACCGCGCCGCGCACGTGGAAGCGATCATGACAAACCCGGCCAGCACTGCGCAGCAGCGGGTGGACGCGGCGAAGGAGTGGCTGACGCTGCGCGCCTTGACGCCCTACGACGGCCTCAACCAGAGCCAAAACGGTAAGTTCGTGCGGTGGCGTGAGCTGGGCGTGACCTACAACGTGCCCAGCGAGTGGGCGAGCAAGCGACTCGGATTGCGCTACGTGGCGGTCAAGGCATCGGTGCGGAATCTCATGCTCTGGACGCCGTATACCGGCATCGATCCCGAGCTGAACGAATACGGGCGTGGCGCCGCCAGCTCCGACCTCAACGGCGTCGACGCCAACTTTGGCGAAGGCATCGATGCGTTCGGGCTGGCATTGCCACGGCGCTTCACCTTCAGCGTGCGGTTCGGCTTCTAACCCGGGCACCGGAGAGGAGTGATACCATGAAAACCAATCGCTCATACCGGCTGCTCGGAGTGGCGGGCGTGGTTGCGCTCGCCGCGTGCAGCAGCCTCTTGGACGTGAAGAACCCGAACAACGTCAACCAGTCGGACCTCGGCAATCCAGCGTCCGCGGCGTCGCAGGCGAGCGGTGTCCTGGCGAGCGTAGCGCGGGCATGGGGACAGATCCTGACCCCGTACTCGATCGCGACCGACGAGCTGACGTGGATCGGTTCGCGAGACGCCTGGCAGACGCTCGACCAGGGAACGATCTCCGAGCCCACCAATGAATTCGTGGATGCGGCCTTCTTTTACGTGGGGGAGGCGCGCTGGTGGTCCGACGAGACGATCAAACGCCTGAGGGGGTTCGACTCCACGGGCGTGTTACCAAACCGTGACGATCTCGCTCGCACGTACCTGTACGCGTCGATGATCTACACGATGATCGGCAATCTGTTCGACAACTTCCCGATCGGCTCCGACCGCACCGCCGCGGCACCGCCGCTCGGCCCGGCCGCCATGGACTCGGTGTACAAGACCGCGATCAGTTACGCCACGCGTGGCATCGCCATCGCGCAGGTCACGGGAAATCGCGACCTCGAGCTCGCGCTCACGTCACAGCGCGCTGTCGCTCGCTACTACCTCGCGGTGTGGACGAAGCTGAACCCGGCCCCCGCCACGGTCCCCTTGGCGAACGCGCTCGTCAACGATGCCGGCGCCGTTGCCGATGCAAACGCCGCGCTTGCCCTGGCGGCTGGGCTGGGGACGCCAGACTGGCGTTACCAATTTCATTACGACCCGACGACGATCAGCACCGATATCGGGTTCGAGGTGAACGAGCGGCTGGAAATGCGCATCGGGTCGGCCTACGTCTATCCCATCTGCACCGTGTCAGGCTGCGCGAGCGGCGGCAAGACCGTGGCCGTGGATAGCCTCCGACTCAAGGATCCGGTGGACAACAGAGCGGATCCGGAGCTGACGCGTTTCCTGTTGAGTAACGCCGACGGTTTCCTCACCAACACGCGGTTCGGACCGCTGACGTTTCTGTCTGCTCGCGAGCTCCATTTGATCGTTGGCGAGGCGGCGCTCGCCGCCGCCGACACGACAGGATTCCAGACTGCGATCAACGCCGAGCGCGCGCTGGACGGCTTGAGCGCGTATACCGGAACGGGAGCGACGGCGCTCGCGATGCTGCAGTATGAGCGGCAGCGGAATCTGTTCCTGCAAGGCCGGCGCCTGATCGACGAGTATCGCTTCGGCGCAAGCGCTGATTTGTGGCAGGCTGGCTCGGAGGCCCTCGTCGATCCCGGCACCTTCCTCCCGATCACGATCAGCGAGCGGATTGCGAACTCGTATTGCCTCGCGAATCCCACGTCCTGCGGCGGGCGGTGAAACGCGGCTGAGGAGGTTGGAAACGGAGTGTAGGGGCGCAGCATGCTGCGCCCCTACTGTGCTTACTGCGGGTCCCTACCTGTGTGCAGCGTTATTTGTCCGGCCGAGTCTCGTCGTCCACAATTTCGTCCACCGGATCCTGCCCGCCGCCCGGGCCCCAGCCTTTCTTCCCGGGATGATCCGGAATCGAGATCGCCACCTCTCCCACGTTGTTCGAATAGTCGGATTCGAGTAGCGCGTGACACAGTCCCGTGGCCGGATCGAGAAACCGGCACGGGTTCGTGCGGCTCGGCACATACCCGGGGTTCACTTCGATGCGGATGATATAATCGCCCGGCGGAATCACGGCTTGCCCATCGGAGCCATCCAACACGAAATACTGACCGCCGAGCCATTTCACATACGTATCGCCGTAAAACACGCTGATCCCCTGGTTGCCGGGGACCTCAGGTATCCCCGAATCTGGCCGGGCAGGCCGGCCACACGCCCGATAGTACCAGGGCTTGATGCCGCCCTGGTTGACGTTGTAGGGCGTGATATCGAGCATGCAGAAGCCGCGCTTCGCCGAGATCCATGACGTCGACCGGTCGGCCGAAAGCAGTGAGTAAGTGGCGTAGTTGCGGAAGTGATAGTGACGGTGGCACGCGTTGTTTTCGAACAACCCGTCGGAGTCGCTGCCGTCGCCATCACCGTTGGGGTCCCAGTGCCGGTTCGGATCCCCGACGGAGACATCGGCGGTGCCGATGTTCGGCGTCGTGACCGTGAACCGTAAGACACGATGCTTGCCCGCCGGCACGCCGCCCTCCTGCAACGTACAGAACGATTCCTTGAGCTCCTGATCATACACGACCCACGACGTGGCGAGCGCTTTGGAATCGACGATCAGATCGGGAGTCCCATCGAGGTCCTGCGTATGATCGAACTGCGGGTGCGAGGCAAGCGACCGGTCGGCCGACGTACATGCTGCAACCAACAGTGCCGCGACGAACATGGGTGTAAGTGGATGACGCATGAGCAGCGCTCCGTTGGAAGATGCAGCGAACCTGGAGCGCGTCGCGATACGCCGCAACGGAATTAAGCCAACTCAGTGAATGCCGCTGCCTCCAAACTGCTTTACCAAATCGCCGAGCACTGCCTTGGCATCGCCGAACAGCATCCACGTGTTGTCCTGCACGTACAGCTCGTTGTCGATGCCGGCGAAGCCCGGATTCTTGCTGCGCTTTATCGCAAGCACAGTTTTTGCTTTGTCGGCATCGATGATCGGCATGCCGTAGATGGGCGTGCTCTTGTCGTACCGCGCCGCAGGATTCACGACGTCGTTGGCGCCGAGCACGAGCGCCACGTCGGTTTGCGGCATCTCGGGATTGATTTCATCCATCTCGACCAGCGCCGAGTACGGGATGTTCGCTTCGGCGAGCAGCACGTTCATGTGTCCCGGCATGCGCCCGGCGACCGGATGAATCGCGAACTTGACCGAGATGCCCCGCTTGGTCAGCGCGTCGTACAGC
>DATLXS010000237.1:0-17603 GCA_035575675.1 Gemmatimonadales bacterium | reverse complement strand
GGGCGCCCTGTCCGTCCGCATTCGCGACGTAGATGTCGTAATCGTACAGCGCCCAGACGTAGCCCTTGGAATAGTCGGGGCGCGGGGGACACGCGGCGCCGGCGTGCTGGGTCGTGGCGTAGAAGATTCTGCGGTCGTTGGCGAAGAAGTAGCCGCAGGTCGTCCGGCCCCTGCCATTCGACACGCGCCGCAGCCCGGTGCCGTCGACGTTCATCACGAACTCCTGATCGCACCCGGAGTCCGCCGCCTGCCGCTGGAAAATGATTTGGCGCCCCGAGCGCGAGAAATAGGCTTCGGCGTTCTGGCCGCCAAAGGTCAACTGCCGAATGTTGCGCAGATGCACTTCGCCAGAGTCCGCGGGGATGGCTTGCAGGAGCGCGGGCAGCAGCATGAGAAGAAGCATGGGACCGCAAGCTAGAGGCATTCAAACGCTCCGGCAATGTTAGATTACCTACTCCGATGAATGATCCAAAAGCACCCCGTCCGTCGCGCCAGCCGCTCATGGATGCGCTCGGCCAGATGTGTGCCGATGGGAAACAGACGGCCGAGTTCTTGTGGCAGGTTCCGAAGGATCCGGCCGCGCGTCAGAAGATCATGGATCTGCTGATTCAAATTGGAATCGAGAGCTTGAAGCAAGGGCGGCATGAGATGCCCAAGCTGGTTGAAGAGCTGAAGACCGCCGCCCAGGCGTCGCCATCCCCACAGCAGGTCGAGATGCTGGTCGATGGCTTCGACCGGCTGACCAGACTCTGGCAAGCCGCCAAGTCCGGCCTGCTGTGACCGAAACCGTGGCTCGCGTAGAGCGGGCGAAGGGTCTCGACCAACTCTGCATCAACACGATCCGCACGCTCGCGATGGACGCGGTGCAGCAAGCGGACTCGGGGCATCCTGGAACGGCGATGGCGCTGGCGCCGCTCGCGTATGTCCTGTGGCAGCAGCATCTGCGCTACAATCCCGCGAATCCGGAATGGCTGGACCGCGACCGGTTCGTCCTGTCGGCCGGCCACGCCTGCATGTTGCTCTATAGCGTCCTCTATCTCACCGGGTACGACCTCACGCTCGAGGAGATCAAGCAGTTCCGGCAATGGGGCAGCCGCACCCCCGGGCACTCGGAGCACGGCGTCACGCCGGGCGTCGAGGCGACCACGGGACCACTCGGTCAAGGGACCGGCAACGCGGTCGGCATGGCGATCGCGGAAGCACAGCTGGCGGCGCGCTTCAACCGCCCCGGGCACAGCGTCGTCGATCACCACACCTACTTCCTTGCGTCCGACGGCGATCTGATGGAGGGCATCTCGCACGAGGCGTGCTCGCTCGCGGGTCATCTGAAGCTCGGCAAGTTGATCGGGTTCTACGACGACAATCGCATCACGATCGACGGCTCGACCGCTCTCGCGTTCTCCGATGACACCGCCAAGCGGTTCGAGGCCTACGGCTGGCACGTGCAGCGCATCGCCGATGGCAACGATCTGGACGCGATCGATGACGCCATCACGCAGGCGAAGCGCGTCACCGACCGCCCGTCGCTCATCATCGTGCGGACCCACATCGCGTGGGGCAGCCCGCACAAACAGGACACCGCCGACGCACACGGCGCGCCGCTGGGCGTCGACGAAGTGAAAGCCACGAAGCAGAACCTCGGCTGGCCATCGCTCGAGCCCTTCTACGTCCCAGACGAGGCGCTCGCGCATTGGCGCCGCGCGCGGACCCGGGGCGCTCGGCTGGAAGCTGAGTGGCGCAAGAAATGGGATGCCTACCGTGCGGCGCATCCCGATCTGGCCGCCGAGCTGGAACGCCGGATCGCCGGCCGGCTGCCGGCCGGGTGGGACGCGGCGCTGCCGGTCTTCGGCCCGAAGGACGCGCAAGCAACTCGCGCGGCCTCCGGCAAAGTCCTGAACGCGCTCGCCGCAACGCTCCCCGAGCTGATCGGCGGGTCGGCGGATCTCACCGGCTCGAACAACACGGAGATCAAAGGTGGCGACGCCGGCCGCAACTTCCACTACGGCGTGCGCGAACACGCGATGGGCGCGGTGCTGAACGGCATCACGCTGCATCGTGGGTTCATGCCATTCGGTGGCACATTCCTGATCTTCTCCGACTACATGCGGCCGTCCATTCGTCTGGCGGCGCTGACCCGTCTCAAGCCCATTTATGTGTTCACGCACGACTCGATCGGCCTGGGCGAAGATGGACCGACGCACCAGCCGATCGAGCAGCTCGCCACGCTGCGCGCCATCCCCAACATGACGGTGCTCCGCCCGTCCGATCCGACGGAAGTCGTCGAGGCGTGGCGCGCGGCCATTACGCACCGCGACGGACCGGTGGCGCTGGTGCTGACGCGCCAGAAAGTGGCCGTCGTGGATCGCGCGAAATACGCGCCGGCGGCGGGGCTCCATCAGGGCGGCTATGTCCTCGCCGACTCCCCGAACCCGGACATCGTGTTGATGGCGACGGGCTCAGAGGTCGAATTGATCCTCGGGGCGTATGAAACGCTGAAGGCCGATGGCCGAAGGCCGAGAGCTGTGTCGATGCCGTGTCTCGAGTATTTCGCCAAGCAGTCACAGGATTATCGGAACTCGGTGCTCCCCCCGGGCGTGCCGCGGATCGCCGTTGAGGCGGCAGCGCCACAATCCTGGTACCGCTGGACTGGAGAGAGCGGCGTGATCATGGGCATCGAGCGGTTCGGCGAATCGGCGCCCTATCAGCGGATCTACAAGGAGTTCGGACTGACGGTGGACGGGGTGGTTGCAGAAGCCCTGCGCCACATCTAGGTTACGCGATCGATGAAGCGAGCCACTATGCTGATGTGTTGCTGTCTGCACCGCCCCATGTGTTGCCTGGGGAGCGGACGGTCTGACGCGTCAGCATGCGGGATGAGATGAGATAGGAAGCACTGGGCTCCCGCTCCCACAACGACGCAACATGATCGGCCGCGACTCTCGACTCGAGTCGCGGCCGATCGCTTTCAGGAGGCAATCGTGACGGCAGCAGTCATAGGCTTGTCGGGCAGTCCCAAGTCCGCATCGCGCTCACGCGCGCTGCTCGAGCTCGCGCTCGCGGCCCTGGAGCGACAGGGGGCAGGTCCCTCTCGTCTCATCGATCTCGCCAGGCTGCCCGCCGACGCCCTGCTCGGCCGGCGTGAGGATCGGGAAGTCGCCGAGGCGCTCCAGGGCGTGCTGGATGCGGGAATCGTGGTCGTCAGCACCCCGATTTATCGCGCCACCTACAGCGGACTCCTCAAGGTGTTCTTCGATCTTTTGCCGCAGGATGCCCTCGCGCGAAAAGTCGCCATCCCGATCGCCACCGGTGGCGGATCGGCGCACCTGCTGGCCGTCGACCACGGACTGCGGCCGCTCCTCGCGAGCGTCGGCGCCCTCGTTGTCTCGACCGGCGTCTACGGCACCGACGCCCAGTTCCGCGCCGCTGTCCCCGACGCGGACCTCGTGGAGCGAATCGAACGGGCCGCGCTCGAAGCGGCGTCCCATGCGGCAGGAGTCACGACATGATCGGCATTTACTACGAGCATCCGCACTGGTTCACACCGTTCTTTGCCGAGCTCGACGCCCGAGGCACGCCGTACCGGCGGCTGCACGCCGAGCATCACGGGTTCGATCCGGGCCGTCGTCCTGAGTATGATCTGGTCTTCAATCGGATGAGTCCATCAGCCTGGACGCGCGGTCACGCGCACTCGCTCTTTTACACGCAGCACTTTCTCGCACACCTCGAACGGCACGGTGTTCGGGTGATCAACGGCTCGCGGGCTTATCAGGCGGAAACGTCGAAAGCGCTGCAACTATCCATACTCCGCGAGCTCGGCCTTCCCTACCCTCCGACGCGGGTCATCAATGATCCCGCCGATGCGGCGGCGGCGGCGGAGGGGCTCGAGTTTCCCGTGGTGGTGAAGCCCAATGTGGGCGGCAGCGGGGCCGGGATCGTGCGCTTCGACACACCCGAGCAGCTCGCCGCGGCGGCGGCGACCGGCGGCCTAGAATTGGGTCCAGATCGGACCGCGCTGGTGCAGGAGTTCATTCCATCCGCCGAGGGCCGGATCACGCGCGTGGAAGTGCTGGGCGGCCGCTACCTGTATGGCATCCGGGTCTACTCAGCGGGCGAGACGTTCAATCTCTGCCCCGCGGATGTGTGCCAGACGACCGGCGGGGCGGAGCTGGTGCGCACCGCCTGTCCGGTTGACGCGCCGCGAAACGGTTTGCGCGTCGAAGGCTACGAGCCACCGGCGGAGATTGCACGCCAAGTCGAGCGGATTGCGGTCGCGTGCGGCATCGACGTGGGGGGGATTGAATACACGATCGATGATCGCACCGGCCGGCTGTACTACTACGACATCAATGCGCTCTCCAACTTCGTGGCCGACGCGCCGCGGGTCGTGGGGTTTGACCCGGTCGGGCGGCTCGTCGACTGGATCGAGACCGAGAGGGGGGCCCGCTGATGCGCTTCGGATATTGGTTGCCGGTGTTCGGCGGGTGGCTGCGCAACGTCGCAGACGAGCGGATGGAAGCCGAGTGGGCGTACGTGCGGAAGCTCGCGCGCGCGAGTGAACGGGCGGGATTCGATCTCACGCTCATCGCCGAGCTCAACCTCAACGACATCAAGGGACCCGACGCGCCGGCGCTGGACGCCTGGTCGACGGCGGCCGCGCTGGCGGCCGTGACCGAGCGGCTCGAGCTGATGGTGGCGGTGCGCCCGACGTTTCATCCGCCGGCCCTGCTCGCCAAGCAGGCCGCGAACATCGATCACATCTCGGGCGGGCGTCTGTCGCTCAACGTCGTCTCGTCGTGGTGGGCCGAGGAGGCGAAGCAATACGGCGTGGAGTTCGATACGCACGACGCGCGCTATGCCCGTACTGAAGAGTGGCTCACCGTCGTTGATGGCCTCTGGTCCGAGCCGCGCTTCAGTTTTACGGGCACGTACTATCGGGTGGAGAACGCGATTCTGGAACCGAAGCCGGTGCGGCAGCCCCGGCCCACCCTCTACGCCGGCGGCGAGTCGCCGGCCGCGAAAGCGCTGATCGCCCGGGCGTGCGACGGCTACCTGATGCACGGCGATCCACCCGAGCGTGTGAGCGCGAAGATTCTGGACATGCAGGCGCTCCGGACGAAGAACGCCCTGCCACCGCTCGTCTACGGCGTCGCCGGCTACGTCGTGTGTCGCGCGACCGAAACGGCCGCCAAGCGAGAGATCGAGCGGATCACCGATGTCCGGCAGAATGCCGCGGGATATGCGAACTACGAACAGTGGCTCGCCAACACGCAGCTCGAGCAGCGCGTGAGCCTGGAGGACTATTCGGTTTCAAATCGCGGCCTGAAGGCGGGACTCACGGGAACACCGGAGCAGATCGCCGATCGGATTCGCGCGTTCGAGCAGGCGGGCGTCGATCTCCTACTCCTGCAGTTCAGCCCTCAGCTCGAGGAGATGGAGCGGTTTGCCGAAGAGGTTATCCCGCTCGTCAACGAGCCGTCGATCGTGCAATAAGGCGGGCCGCTTCACGTCCGGAGCGGACGCAGGCCGACACCCCGGCACCGTCGTAACCGGCGCCCGCGATCGCGATCGGGGGCAGCTCGGCCAGCCTGTGGCGGACCGCGCGGAGCTCGTCGCGCTGCGACGCGTGATAGCGCGGCAACCCGCGCGGCCACTGGAACACACGCGACCACAGCGGCTCGCCACGAAGCTGCAGGATCACGGCGAGCTGCGCGTGCGCCGCTCGCGCCGGATCGCCGGCGCCGGCGGCGAGAAACGCGCGCACCAGCACGTGGCCGGCGGGCGCGCGGCCGGGGAATTTGTGCGACGAATACGTGCAGGCGCGCAGGTGTAGGGGCACGGTGTTCTGATCCACGACAAACCCCGCCCCAGTCATCGGGGCTCCTATCTGGTCCGCCCGATACGCGAGCGACACGGTGATGCTGGGCACGTACACGACATCCGCGAGCGCGCGCGCCCCTGCAACGCCAGCGCTCACGAGCAACGGCGCGGCGCCGTAGGCGGGAAGCGCAACTATGATCCCGTCCGCTTCGGCCGCCGGGCCCGCGGTGAGCGCGATCCGCCAGCCAGCACCGGCACGCGTCAGGCCGGTGACCCCCTGACCGGTCCGGAGTGCTGCAGCGAGTCGCTGGCTGAGCGTAGCGACCGGCTGACTCATCCCCGCGGCGAAGCTCTGGAATCCTGCCGCCACCTCGACACCCTTCGCCTCGATGCCGAGGACCGCGGCGGCACGCCCCTCCTCGACCGGGGCGAGCTCCTTCCCGGTCCACAACGAGGTCCCGCGGGCGCACTGCTTCACCACCTGATCCCCAATGCCCAGCTCCCGAGCGAGCTCGGTCAGCTCAGACTCGCTCGCAAGAAAGCCATCGGGCCCGCCCTCGACGATGAATCCCTGCGTGTGCTCGGTCACGATCACGCCGCCCGCCCGGCGCTCGCTCTCGTACACAGTGACCTCACAGCCGTCGGTCCGCGTGAGCTCCCACGCCGCCGCTAACCCTGCCATGCCAGCGCCGACGACGACGACGTTCACAGCCATCCCCGGCCTGAGGCGGCCGTGCGCACGACGTCGGCTACCGCTGCCACGAGCCCGGCATCGTCGTTGAGCGACGCGGTTCGCTCGAGCTGCAGGTCGAGCCGGCGGGCCAATGCCTGGTACTCGACGTCGATGTCATAGAGGATCTCGACGTGGTCGCAGACGAAGCCGATGGGAACCAGCAACACCGCGTCGTGGCCCGCAGTGGCGAGCTCCGCGATCACGGCTGCCGCATCGGGCCCAAGCCAGGGCTCGGCGGTTGCTCCGGCGCTCTGATACGCCAGACGCCAGCTCGTCAGGCGCGCGCGTTTGGCAACCTCGCTCGCGCTGGCTTTGAGCTCGTCGGGATAGGGATCGGCAGAGGCAAGAATGCGCTCCGGCAGGCTGTGCGCCGTAAAGACCACCTGTACGGTCGACGGCCGCGGAAAACGCTGCAACGCTTGCAGGATGCGGTCGGCAACGGCGTCGAGGAACTGCGGCTGGCTCCACCACGTGCGGACCAGCGAGACCTCGAGGCGCCCGTGGGCGGCTTGGAGCAGTTTCTTCTCGTACGCCCCGACCGACATGTTCGAGTAGTGCGGCGCCATCGCAACCCCGACGACTCGGGCGTGGCCGGCCTGAGCAATCTCCGCAACCACATCCTGGATGTAGGGATGCCAGTGCCGCATGCCGACGTAGACGCGGAACCGACGCCCTAGCGCCCGGCCGATGCCGGCGGCCTGCGCGCGGGTGAGCTCGAGGATGGGAGAGTGCCCGCCGATGCGGGCATAGCGTGCGCGGATTTCCTCGACCAGCTGCGGCTTGGTCGGCCGGCCGCCGCGGACATCCATCAGGTAGGGCTCGACTTCGTCGAGGTTGCCCGGCCCGCCGTACGCCATCACGAGCACGGCGAGCTGCTCAGCCGCCATGCACGAGATCCACGACCGCCCGGACAGCCGCCACGTCGGTCTCGGGAAGCACACCGTGGCCGAGGTTGAAGATGTGGCCGGGCCGGCCGGCGGCGCGCTTGAGGATGCCCGAGACCTGACGGTCGCGCTCGGCGGCCGGAGCGAGCAGCGCTGCCGGCTCGAGGTTCCCCTGGATCGCGCGATTCCCGATCCGCGACCATGCCGCATCGAGCGGAATGCGCCAGTCGACGCTGATCACGTCGCCGCCCGCGGCCGCAAAATCCTCGAGGAAGGTGGCGGTGCCCGTGCCGAAGTGAATCAGCGGCACCTGTGATCCCCCGGCGAGTGCCAACGCCTTCCGGCTATGCGGCTGCACATAGGTGCGATAGTCGTCCGGCGCGAGGCAGCCCACCCAGCTGTCGAACAGCTGTAACGCCTGCGCGCCGGCGCGCGCCTGCGCGGCGAGATACTGTCCGACGAGCTCAGCCAGCTTGCCCAACAACAGGTGCCAGGTGTCTGGTGCCTGGTACATGAATGCCTTGGTCTTTGTAAACGTGCGACTGGCTCCACCCTCGATTGCGTAACTTGCCAGAGTAAACGGCGCACCAGCGAATCCAATGAGCGGCACATCCGCCGGCAGCGCGCGGCGCGCCAGCCGGATCGCGTCCAGCACATAGCCGAGCTCGGCGTCGATGTTGACTGACGGCAGCCGCTCGACGTCGGCGGCATCGCGAATCGGGCGATCGATGTGCGGTCCTTCACCTGCCTCAAAACTCAAGCCCAGCCGGAGCGGCTCGAACGGCAGCAAGATATCGGCGAACACGATCGCGGCATCGACGCCGAGGCGCTCGACCGGTTGGAGCGTGACCTCGGCGGCGAGCTCGGCGCGGTGACAGAGGTCGAGAATGGAATGGCGTTTGCGGAGCTTGCGGTACTGCGGCATGTACCGCCCCGCCTGCCGCATGAACCAGACTGGAGTGACGTCGGTGCGCTCCCGACGGCACGCTTTAAGAAACCGCAGGCTCCCGTGCCTCGTGCGCGATCAGTATCGTGTCGCCGTCCACCTTGACGTGATAGGCCGTCACGGGATGGACGGGCGGACCACCGAGCACGCGGCCGGTCTCGAGTGAAAAGACGCCTTCGTGCCACGGACAGGTCACGGCGCAGCGGGCGGCGTCCACCGTGCCTTCCGACAGGCTGGCGCGGGCATGCGTGCAGCGGTTGGCGATCGCGTAGACAGTGCCGTTCACGTTGAAGAGCGCGACCGCCTCGTTGTCCGCGTAGACGCGTTTGGCGCTGCCGGGAGGCAAATCCGCCAGGGCCGCGACGGGGGTGAAGCCGTCAGCACGGGCGGGCCGCCGCGCGACCGCCTGCGCCGCACCCGCCCCCCCCAGTGTGTCGAGCATGTCCCAGAGTGACATCTGCACGCAGGTGAACGTCGGCGTGTCGCGCAGTGTGTAGGACGACGACTCGCTCTCGCGCAGCTCCATCACCAGATCGAGAAACTCGGCGGGATTGTCCCCCTCGAACGCGACGATGAACTCCTGGTCGTCGAGGCCATAGGAGTACGTCGTGTTCAGCCGAATCGTCGGGTATTTGCGGCCGATGCGGACGTGCTCGTCCATCATGCGCTGGCGCTCCGGCTTGGGCAGCGCGTACCACGGCCTGGTCTTGATGAACGGGTAGACGAAGAGATACTTCGCCGCGCTCGGCCGGATGACGAGGCGCTGGTCGTGCACTTGCTCGGCGACGGCGGGGAACTCGTAGATCGAGCGCCGCGTCATCGCGAGATAGCTGTACGGAATCGACAGGTAGCCGCCGAGGTCGGTGCGGTTCAGCGCCGTTTGCAGCTCGACCAGCGCGTCGAGATCCTCCGCCACTTGCCACAGCAGGAAGTCGGTATCGCCGCGAATGCCGACGAGACCGTACGGCCTGAGCAGCAGCCGGCCATGATAGCGCTCGAGCGTTTCGCCGAATTCGATCTTGGCTGCCGCTTGACGCTCGGCGGTCAGCCGGCGCCAGGCGGGATCCAACTTATAGAACGCGTAGCGGACGACTTGGCGTTTCTCGGATTTCACGTCAGACATGCTGTGAATCTAATCGGGAGAAGGGAGAAGGGAGATGTACTATCCGTGCACCGTCACGGACTTCTCCCTGCTCCCTTCTCCCGTAGCTCGTGCAGATACCTCTTCACCAGCAGATAGGTCAGCCAGCTGAAGACCCCGAGGGGGAGCGCCACCAACACGAGCGAGCTCAAGAAATAGATCAGATCGATCCGTGGATTCATCGGCCGATGAACCGTTGCAGATGGCGCAGGTAGTACGTCAGACCGGCCCCCAGCGCGCCGAAACCAATGCCCAATGCCATCTGACCGCGCAAGAGCGCCCACAGGGCGAAACCGGCGCAGAACACGATGCCAGTCGTAATCAGCACGCGATGAAACGGGATCATGCCGCCACCTTGTCGAGCACCATGAGCGTCAACAAGGCCGGCAGGTAGAGAATGGACACGAAAAACAGTCGCCAGGCGCGCGATGGCGTGGCGCCGATCAGCAATCCGGTCCCGGCGGCGACATACCCAATCCCCAGCGCCAAAGCCCCAAAGAAGTACCACGCGCCGGTCACACCGAGCACCGTCGGCAGCAGGCTGATTGGGAGCAGAGCGGTGGCGTAAAGCAACGCCATCCGGCCCGTGTCGCGGCCATCGTCATCCGAGACGCTGAGCATGCGCAGGCCGCCGGCGCGATAGTCCTCGCGGTATAGCCAGGCGAGGGCGAGGAAATGTGGCAACTGCCACAGGAACAGAATCCAGAACAGCGCGGCAACGGCGACGCCGAGGCTGCCGCCCGCGGCGGTCCAGCCGCCCACGATCGGCAGTGCGCCGGGGACGGCGCCGACCAGAGTGTTGAGTGAGGTCTTCCGTTTCAGCGGCGTGTAGAGCAGCACGTAGCTCGCGAACGTCAGCGCGGCGAGCGCGGCGGTAATCCGATTGACGGTCGCACCGAGGTAGACGACGCCCAGCGCCGTAATGGCCGACCCGAACCAGATCGCGGCGCGCGGCGTCAAGCGCCCCGAGGGCAGCGGCCGCTGCCGCGTCCGCGCCATGCGGGCATCGACGTCGCGCTCGCGAATCTGATTCCAGGCGTTCGTCCCGCCCGCGACGAGCGCGGTCCCGATCAGCGTGTTGGCGAGCAGCAGCAAATCCACGCGGCCGCGCGCACCGAGATAAAACCCGGCGGCGGCCGTGAGGAGCACCAGCTGGGTGATGCGCGGCTTGGTGAGCTCGAGCAGCGGCCTGGCTAGAATACCTTCTCCATGATCGCCACGGTGACGAGAATCGCCGCCAGCGGCAGCGGCACGATAAAGATGAGCCGCAGCCGCCAGCGCTCGAACTTGAGGTGCATGAAGAACATCGCGACGAGCAGTGCCTTCCAGATCGCCAGAATGAGCAGCAGGATCAGCTTCAGGTTGCGCGACACCGGCAGCTCGAACGCCAGCGTCACCTCGGCGACCGTCATGATGAAGAGGTACAGCCAGATCAGCATGTAGTTCGGCCGAACGCGGGTCGTTGTCGGAGGAGTCGTCATGCGCTGGGCCTCAGATCAGGTAGACGATCGTGAACAGGATGATCCACACCAGGTCGACGAAGTGCCAATACAGCCCGATGACCTCGATGCCGCGGTAGTCCTGGGCCGAATACTTCTCCGGCAGCACCTTGGTGAAGTAGAGATACAGCATGCTGATCACGCCGCACGTCACGTGGAAGCCGTGGAATCCCGTCATGGTGAAGAACGTCGATCCATACATCCCCGCCACACCCAGGCCGTACTTGATCGGATCGGCCGCGGCATGCTCGGCGAGCAGCGACGCTTCACGGTAGCCGGCCGGCGTGAAGCCGTGCCCAACCAGCTTGATGTACTCGATCAGCTGGACGCCCACAAACCCGGCGCCGCAGATGATCGTGACGAGCATCCAGAACTTGAGCCCGCCGTCCTGCAGCGTCTTGCCCGGCACTTTGCGCAGGAAGTACTTCTTGCCGTCCGCGATCGCGGCGTACGCCTTGACCATCGAGACGGACGAGCAGATCAGCAGGAAGGTGTTGAGCCCCGTGAGCGGCACGTTGAGCACCGCGCCGGGCTGCGCCCACGGCGTCGACATGCCGAAGCGCAGGATGATGTATGAGCCGATCAGCGCCGTGAAGAACATCACGTCGCTCGCCAGGAAGACCCACATCCCCAGCTTGTTGCTGTAGACTCCCGCTCCCGGCTCGGCCGGGAACGGCGGCCGCATCGCGTCGGTCATCGTCTGAGTCTGCACGCTAGTGTCCTCCAGCCGGGAGAGGTGCGGGTACCGGATCTCGGTCGGTGGGCAGCTTCAGGTACTGCGGCAGATAGTCCTTGTCGCCGGCTTCCGGCGCGCTGAACTCGTACGGCCCGCGATACACGTTCGGCGTGCGCTCCCAGTTACCGTGCGGCGCGGGGTTCGGCAGCGACCACTCCATGCCGTTGTCCTCCCACGGATTCTGCGGCGCCTTTTTGCCGAACTTCAGACTCCAGAGGAAGTTGAACGCGAACAGAATCTGGACGGCGAACAGCGCGAAGGCGGAGTACGAAATGAACTCGTTGAGCGGCTGTTGCGGCTTCAGGAAGTCGTAGACCGTCGGATCGTAGATGCGCCGCATCTGCCCGCCCATCCCGATGATGTGCATGGGGAAGAACGTCATGTTGTAGAAGATGAACGTGAGGAAGAAGTGCACCTTCCCAATCCGCTCGCTCATCATCCGGCCGAACATCTTCGGATACCAGTAGGGGATCGCGGCGAACAGCGCGAAGAGCGAGCCGCCGAACAGCACGTAGTGGATGTGCGCCACGATGAACTGCGTGTCGTGCAGCGGAATGTCCACCGGCGTCGCGGCCATGAAGATGCCGGACAGGCCGCCGATCGTGAACATCGACACGAAGCCGATGGCGTTGAGCATCGGCACGTGGAAGCGCAGGTTGCCGCGCCACATCGTACCGAGCCAGTTGAACACCTTGATGGCCGACGGCACCGCGATGAGCAGCGTGGAGACCATGAACGTCGACCCGAGGGTCGGGTTCATGCCACTCATGAACATGTGGTGGCCCCACACGACCCAGCCCAGGAACGCGATCCCGATGATGGCGAACACCATCGAGTGATAGCCGAAGATCGGCTTGCGGCTGCCGTTGGCGACGATGTCCGACGCCATGCCCATCGCCGGCAGGATCAGAATGTAGACCTCCGGATGACCGAAGAACCAGAACAGGTGCTGCCACAACAAGGCCTGGCCGCCCGCGACCGGATCGAAGAAGTGCGTACCGATCGTCTGGTCGAACAGCAGCAGGATCGCGGCGCCCTGCAGCACCGGCAGCGCCAGCACCGCGAGGATCGCCGTAATGAACAGCGCCCACACCGAGAGTGGCATGCGGAACCACGTCATCCCCGGGGCACGCAGATTGATGATCGTTGTGATGTAATTCACCGAGCCCATGACCGACGACAATCCCAGAATGACGATCGAGATGCTCCACAGCTTCTGGCTGTAGGTCGCCCCGGAGAGATCGGGCCGCGCCGAGAGCGGCGCGTACATCGTCCATCCGGCGCGGGGGGCGCCGTCCGGAACGAAGAAGCCGGCCAGCATGATCGTGCCGGCGAGCAGCGCCAGCCAGAACGACCACATGTTGATGCGCGGGAACGCCATGTCGTGCGTTCCGATCTTCAGCGGAATCAGGAAGTTGGCGTACACCCCGACCAGCAGCGGCATGATGGCGAAGAACACCATGAACGTGCCGTGCATCGTCACCAGCTGGATGTAGTACTCGGGGAGGATCACGCCATTCTGGACCATGCTCTCGGGCAGGATCCCGCCGCCCGGCATCGGTTTGCCCGGGAACCCGAGCTGCCAGCGGATCTGCATCGCCAGCAGTCCTCCGAGCAGCAGAAAGAACAGGCTGACGAACAGGAACTGGATGCCGATGATCTTGTGGTCGGTGGAGAAGATGTACTTGCGCCAGAAGCTCATCGGCGCGTGGTGGGCGTCGTGAGCGCTCCCGGCCGGCTTGGCGTGCGCAACGCTCGTCATTCGGTGCCTCCGGCGATTTGTTGGGCCACCCAGGCCTTGTATTCATCGGGCGTGTGCACGAACACGCGCGCCCGCATGCGGTAGTGCCCCATCCCGCACAGCTCAGCGCAGCCGAGCTCGTACTCGCCCGTCTTCGTCGCCTCGAACCAGGCGGTGATGTTCATCCCGGGCACGGCGTCCTGCTTCAAACGCCACTCGGGCACAAAGAACGAATGGACCACGTCCTCGGAGCTGAGCTCGACCGCGAACGGCTGGTTGACGATCACATGGAGCTGGTTGCGAACCGTGAAGTCGTCGGCGGTGCCGAGCTTATCGTCGGCTCCCGGGTAGGTCACCTGCCACTCGAACTGCTTGGCATGTACGCCCAGGTGATAGGCGTTCGGGGGAATGCTCTTCTTATCCTTGATCAGCACCCAGTAGTGATTGCTGATCAATCCGAGCGCGACCATCGTCACGGCCGGGATTGCCGTCCAGATCACTTCCGCGCGCGTCGAGCCGTGCGTGTAGAAGGCCTTCCGCCCCGGACGCGCGCGGTAGCGAATCACGAACGTGACCAGTCCCACCTCGACGACCACGAGCGCGATTCCCGTGAGGATGAGAATCGTCAGAAACAGCGTGTCGATGGGACCGGCGAACGTCGAGCCTGCGTCGGGAAGCCACCAACGCATTCGGGTCTCCTCGCGCTAGTGCGCGGCGAAGGTGAAGTTGGCCGGCTTGGTTTCGGTGCCCGCGATCGTCACGGTCGCCGTCTGTGTGCCGAACTTCTCATGCCATGCTTCGATCGTATACGTGCCGGGCGGCAGGCCGCTGATCGTGAAGCTGCCGTCCTGCTTCGACACCGCGAAGAACGGATCGGGGCGCACACCGAGGAACGCTTTCATCCAGCCGTGCACGTTGCATTCGAGATTGACCATCACCTCCGGCGCCGAGAACGTGCGCGTCGTCTTCATGCCGGCGGACGGCTGGCTCACGTTGAACGGGCGGTTCGCCTTGGCGATGGCTTTGATATTGTGGAGCAGCGGATCGGAATTTTGAATCTCGAGGCCCTGTCCCACCATGATGCCAAACACGTGGGGGTGATAGCGGCAGCCGTTCTGGTCCAGCACAACCGACGTCGCGGGTGCCGGGAACGTCTGACCGGCAGGGACCCCGGACTTCACGTAGACGAACACGTTGGCGAGCGCGTTCGCGGCCCCGGCCACGACGTTCTCCTCGGTCGGCGTCGTCGGGTACTTCGCCTTGCACGCCGCCTCTTCGCTCATGTCGATCGCCGGGTTCCTGGGCGCGACGCCGGTGAACTTGACCTTCCCCGAGATCGTCCCACCAGCCGCCGACACATCTGGTGCCGGCGTGGGCGGTTGCGCGGCCGGTGGTGCCGCATGGATGGAGCCGTCTCCCTTGCTGCACACGGTGAGCAGGAACATCCCACCCACCACGCTGAAGATTCTGCCGTTCATTGCTGCCTCCGGTATGAAGTCTTCTGCTGCGCGCGCCGCACGACCAGCATGCCCAACCCCAAGGTGAGCACCATGGCGAGCACCGGCGAGATGAACACCCGGGCCGGCACCGGTTCGTCGAGGGCGAGGAAATACCAGGTACTAATACCCATCCGCGTGCCGTGCTCTCCGTTGGACCCATCCCACGCGAAGAACGCCACGGGGATGGCGCGGCCGGTGCGGAACGGAAGCTGGCTGGCCGTGTCGGCTGAAGCAAGTGCGCGCGTGAAGACGACCCGCCACTGGCCATGGTCATACACGGCCTGCGCCGCGACGCCAGCACTGGAGAGCGGGTCGAAACGGTCGACGCCGCGAGCGAGGCCGGCGACCGCCGTGGACCTGGAGCTGCTCGACCAGCGCCATTGATACACCGGCGTACTCGGGCTGCCCATCAGGAAATAGGGCCGCTCCATTCCTGTCGGAATGGAGACCGGGAACTGCACGGCCAGCTGGTCGGGCCACAGCGCCGGCTGTTCAGGCGTGGAGTCGTCGCTCTCCAGCGTCTTGAGCACTCGACCCAGGTGGCCCAGCCAGGCGGAATCGGGACTCTGCGATCGGTCATCCCACACCACCCGCAGCGCGATCGAGTCGGCGGTGTGCACCGCCTTCACCCAGACGCCCGAGACGGCCGGCGCAAACCACCGTTCTTTGCGGATGATCTGTCCCACGAGCGGGAACCAGGACGCGTCCACCGCCGTCCAGGCGGAATCGTCCGGTGAATGCGGCAGCGCCTTGGCAAGGAGCGGCGCGTGGATTACGTCCCGCACGACCGGCGCTTCCGGAGGCGACAGACTGCGCACGTATTGCGCGACACGCCACAGCTGTTCGTCGCTGAGGAACTTCTGCTCCAGGAGATCGCTGAACGACGGCATTGGTGTGCCGTCCAGACCGGTGCGCAGGCGGTGATAGATATCTTCGACCGTGCCGCCGCCGTTGAAGCGCCAATTCTCGTGCAGATTCGCCGCGAAGATGGGATGGCCGGCGTCGTCCTTGAGCGTTGGCGCCGACGGCCCGTCGCCGCGTCCCAGATCGCCGTGGCACTTCCGGCAGCCAATCGAGTCGTAGAACTGCCGGCCCAATTTCGCATCTGTGCCACTCGGCGCACGCCCGAAGGCGATTGGCTGTGGCCGCTGGGTCGTGTCGGCGAAGAAGCTGGAAAAAGTCTTGATGTAGGCCAGCACGTCGCGCCGCTGGCGATCGGAGAGCCGAGACTTCCACCCCGGCATCGCCGTACCGAAGAGCCCTTCATCTATAGAGCGCAGCAGATCGGCATCGGTGGGGAGCTGCCCGCTCGGCGTCGAACGAATCTGATAGATCGCACCGGTGAAGTCGCGCGGTGGCGGGATCATGTGCCGCGCACCCTGGCCGTCTCCGGCGCCGGTGTCACCGTGGCAGCCGGCGCACCATTTCACATAGACGGTCTTGCCGGCGCTCGTGTCCTGCGTTGCCACCAAAGCCACCAGCAGCAGTGCGTGAATCACTTTTTCCCCTCCGCACTGACTTCCCAGGTCCTCGGCTTCCATCCCGTCTGATCATAGAGGAAGAGCACGACCGACCAGATCTCGTCCTCGGTCAGGAACTCCTCCCACGCCGGCATCGCCGAATTCCACGGCGTCCCTTCGCGCGGCAGTCCCGGTCCGCCCTTGGCGACGCGCCAGAAAACGAAGCTCTCCGTCAGCTGCGCGATCGTGCCGTTGTCCTGGAAGTTGGCCGGCAGCGGATTCAGGCCCGACGCGAAGTGGCCCAGGCCATCGAGATGGTCACCGTGACACGGCACGCAGTTCTGATAGTAGATCCGATGTCCGTCGGCGATGTGCGCCGCGAGGTCGCCCTGCTTGCGCAGCGGGTTCTCGAGTCCCGCGAGGGTCATCGTCTTGCCACGAAACGTGATCTGCGTCGGTGGGGCCGGGTGGATCGAACGCAGATTGGGCGGCGCCGCGACGTTGGCTTTGACCTGACTGTAGGTGAGAAAACCGACCACGAGCGTGACGACGCCCAGCAGTCCGTTCCGCACCATTTTCAGATGCGGCTGAACGAGGACTTCGTGCAGCGGCTGTTTGAATTCAGTCCAGCGGGCTTCCTCATCACTTACCCAGATCAGGACACCGGCCAGCACGGTGGCCATGTACTGCAGCACCACGCTGCTCGGCACCATCGCGCTGCCGGGCAGCACGGGAATGACGAAGACGATGACGAGATAGGCCAGCACCAGCAGCCCAACCGCCTGCCAGAACGGGTGCTTGAGGTAGGCTCTCACTTGTGCGCCGCCAGGAACTGGACGAGCGCTTCCAGCTGCTCCCCCGTGAACTGGTGACCGAAGGTCTTGGGCATCACGCCCTTGAACTTTTCGTACCCCTTGGCCGTCTTCGCATCGGGCTGGAGGATCGACTCACGAATCAGGTTTGCCGAGAGCCGCGAGCCGACATGTGTGAGGTCAGGCCCGATGGCGCCGCCTTCGCCGCTGATCTTGTGACAGCCGGTGCAGCCCGCGCCGCGGATCATGGTCATGGGATCGGTGGAACCGCCGGCTATGCCGGCGGAGGGTATCGAGGACGTCGAAGTTGCGGAGGTCGTCGAGGCGGGGATGTC
>DATLXS010000236.1:0-7071 GCA_035575675.1 Gemmatimonadales bacterium | reverse complement strand
CGCGGTGAAAGGATAACCCCTCACGGCTGCACTGCACATCGTGAAGCATGGACTATCTCCTCGGGCTTGACCTAGGCACGACACACCTCAAGGCCGTGGTGTTCGACGCGGCGGGGCGGCAAATCGCCACTGCCCGGCGCTCCACCCCCACCCATCATCCACGCCCCGAGTGGGCAGTGTACGAGCCGGAGGAGATCTGGCAGGGCATTGCCGGCGCGATCCGCGAGGTAGTCAGCGCGCTCAATGATCCTGTGGCGATTCGCGCTCTGGCAGTCGCCAGCATGGGCGAAGCCGGCGTGCCACTCGACGCGCACGACCAACCGCTCTATCCTGCGATCGCGTGGTTCGACCCACGCGCCGAACCGCAGAGCCGCTGGTGGATCGACAACGTCGGTCTGTATGAAACGTATCGCATCACGGGTCAAACCGTAGACCCGTACCTCACGCTCGTCAAACTGCTCTGGCTGCGCGAGCACGAGCGGACAGTTTTCAAGCAGATGCGCCGCTGGCTGTGCATGGAGGATTGGGTTCTCTTTCGCCTGACCGGCGAATACGCGACTGATTACACTATTGCCTCGCGCACGATGGCATTCGATCAGGCACGCCGGGACTGGTCCGATGAATTATTGGCCCGGGCGGGACTGACCCGAGCGATTTTCCCGCGCGCGTATCCCAGTGGCACCGTGATCGGACGCGTGTCGGAACGGGCGGCGCGTGAAACGGGGCTGGCGGTGGGGACCGCGGCCGCCACGGGCGGACACGATCATCTCGTGGCCGCGCTGGCGGCGGGAGTATATGCTCCAGGCACAGTGCTCGATTCAACCGGCACGGCGGAGACTACGTTGACCGTTCTCGACGAACCGATGCTCACCGAAGAACTGTGCCGCGCCCATTACGCCTGCTATGCGCACGTCGCGCGCGAGCGGTATGTGTTACTGAGCCAGCTCAATACGTCGGGCGGTCTGCTGGAGTGGTTCATCGAGCACTTTTGCGGTGAAGACCGCGCACAGGCGGCGAGCAGTGGGCGCTCGGTGTATGATTTGGTGATGGCGCAGATTCCGCGCACGCCGGGGGCAGGCGGCGTCTTGCTTATTCCCGACCTGCAAGGCCGCGGCACACCCGATTGGGAGCCACGCGCGCGCGGCGCATTCTTCGGAGTAACCACCGGGCATGGCAAGGGCGAGTTTACACAGGCGATTCTTGAAGCGACATGCTATTGGTTGCGCGAGAATCTCGAATTCTCTGAGCGGGTGCTCGGCCGCCCCATCACACAACTCCGCGCAGTCGGCGGCGCGGTAAAGAATGCCTTCTGGGTGCAAACCAAAGCCGACGTGACGGGGCGCAGCATCCAGGTCCCCGATTTGGACGAGGCGACTTGCCTGGGCGCGGCGCTGCTGGCGGGAATTGGGAGCGGCATCTATCGTGACGAGATTGATGCGGTCAATCGCGTCGAGCGGCCCGTTCTCCACATCGAACCTGATCCCGCGCGAGCTCGGCGCTACGATGAGCTGTACCCTATTTACCGCGACGGCTGCAATGCGGCTCGGGCGACCAGTTTGCGGATTGAGCAGGCGTTTCATCGAGAGCGGGCGTCGCGGAATGGCGGATGACTCAAGCGAGTCAACGGGCATATGCCCCTGATAATTGATCCAGCCCAAGTCGAAGACATTTACGCCGAGGCGCGCCAGCACGGCGTATGCCTCGCGAACTTTGGCACCTCCAACTCGTACACGACGCAAGCCATTCTCCGCGCAGCATCGGAGTTTGGGCGCGAACACGGCATCGCGAGCGTTCCTATTATCGTTTCCGCGACGGCCAACTATCCGATTGAGTCGCAGCTCGTTAGTTACACGCCCCTTCGCGACGCGCGGTTCGGCGCGCGCGCCCTCATCCGCGACGTCGAGCTCCTCCTCTCAGAGGACAGTCCATACGCCGACTTGCGTGTGATGCTGCACCTCGACCACGTTCAGCCTGAACGGGATCGTGCGCTCATCCCTGAGATTCTCGAGAAATATGCAACCGTGATGTACGATGCGTCGAGCTACGCGCTCGCCGAAAATATTCGCCGCACCGCCGAGTTTGTCGATCGGTATGGTGACCGCGTGCAGATCGAAGGCGCTGTGACAGAAATTGTGCAGGCCGAGAGCCAAACCCGGCGCGATGCGTTGACGACACCAGACGAGGCAGAACGATTCTGGCGGGCCACGGGTGTCTCCCTCCTCGTGCCCGATCTCGGCACCGAACACCGGGCAACTACGCCCGTCGCACATTACGACCCTCAGGTTGCGCGGGCGATCAGCGCACGCGTCGGAAAACGCTTAGTGTTGCACGGCGCCTCGAGCATACCCGATACGGCTCTTCATACATTGGCAGATGATGGGATTATCAAGGTCAACGTTTGGACGATATTTGAGCGCATCGGCGGGCAAGCAGTCGCGCGATTCATCTTGGAGCAGTTGGGCAATGTCTTTTCTGTCGATGAGCTCGCATCGCTCCGCGAGGAGGGTTGGCTGGGCGAACGCTATTTCGGCCACGAATACCGCGCACAGCTCTATGGCGGAGTGCTTGCGCCTAAGCTATCGGGCTTGCGCGAGGAGCACCGGCGCGAGGTGTGGCAAGAGGCTGTCGTCGCACGGATGAAGTTCTACCTGGATGCGTTTCACTATGTCAATTTCGGACGAGAAGGACATCCATGAAACGCTCCGAGATCAACACGATCATGCGCGATGCCGACGCGTTCATGAAGAGTCAACGCTTCTACCTCCCGCCGTTTGCGTATTGGACCCCCGCCGACTGGTCAACCAAAGGCACAGAGGTCAGCGAGATCGTGGAGCGGGCGCTGGGATGGGACATTACCGATTTCGGCCAGGGGGATTATCGGAAAATTGGTCTGTTTATCTTTACCATTCGCAACGGCACGCTCGACGCACTGCGAGCCGGGCGCGGCAAGATGTATTGCGAAAAGATCCTGGTAGTAGATGTGGATCAGGTCACGCCGATGCATTTTCACTGGATCAAGGTCGAGGATATTATCAATCGCGGCGGCGGCGAGTTAGTGATCCAGATGTACAATTCGACGCCGGACGATGGGCTGGATAGTAGCGATGTCCTCGTGAGTCTCGATGGTGTGCGGCGCGTCCTACCCGCGGGCGACGCGGTTTCGTTGGCACCGGGCGAGAGCATCACGCTGCCATCGCGCCTCTATCACAAGTTCTGGGGTAAGAGAAGTCGTGTCCTCGTGGGCGAGGTGTCGCTGGTGAATGATGACAAGACCGACAATCGCTTTTACGAGCCTGTGGCTCGTTTCCCTCGAATCGAAGAGGACGAACCGCCTCTGTACTTGCTCGTAAATGATTATGGCAGATACTATCCCCTGCTCAAGTTTCCTCGATTATGAGCGCACCCGCGGTGGGCCCGGGGTCGTCCGGCAGCCCCCTGCTGTTGGGAATCGACGTCGGGACCACGGGTGCGAAGGCCGTGCTCCTCGACTCGGCGGGGCAGGTCGCAGCGGTTGCCACGACCGAATACCCTCTGCTCACGCCCCGCCCAGGATGGACCGAGCAGGATCCCACCACGTGGTGGGAGGCGGCGGTCACCAGCATACGTCGGGTTCTGAACGAGGTACGCGTTCGGGAGCGTCACATCGCAGCCGTAGGGCTGACCGGGCAGATGCATGGGCTCGTGCCGCTGGATGGGGGAGGTAGTGTTCTCCGGCCCGCAATTCTGTGGAACGACCAGCGCACCGCCGAGGAGTGCGCGTGGATCACCAAGCGGGTCGGTGCCGAACGGGTGATCGAGCTCACCGGGAATCCCGTCCTGACCGGATTCACCGCCCCGAAGATTGTGTGGATGCGGCGCCATGAACCAGACCTCTACGCGCGGATCGCGCACATCCTCTTGCCCAAGGATTATGTACGCTATTGCCTCACTGGGAAACATGCTGTGGACGCCGCCGACGCTTCGGGGACATCGCTGTTTGACGTCCGCGGCCGCCGGTGGTCGGCGACAATGCTGGCGGCGTTAGAGATCCCTCCGTCGTGGCTCCCGCGGGTTGTCGAGTCGCCCGAGCTAACAGGAGTGGTGAGCGCACTCGCGGCGAGGCTCACCGGGCTGAACGAAGGCACGCCCGTCGTCGGCGGAGCGGGAGACCAGGCGGCGCAGGCGGTCGGCACGGGTATTGTGCGAACGGGGCTGGTGTCAGCAACGATTGGAACCTCAGGTGTCGTCTTCGCGCACCTAGATCAGCCGGCGGTCGATCTCCAGGGTCGCCTGCACAGTTTCTGCCACGCTGTCCCCAGCCGGTGGCACGTTATGGGCGTCATGCTGTCAGCGGGCGGGGCGCTGCGTTGGCTGCGTGACGGCCTGCGCCACGATGCATGGTTCAAGGGCGGTGACCCCTACGATGCGATGAGCGCGGAGGCGGCGGAGGTCTCACCGGGATGTGAAGGGTTGGTGTTCCTTCCATACCTCACCGGCGAGCGCACGCCTCACGCCGATCCCCGCGCGCGTGGGGCGTTTGTGGGGTTGACGCTGCGACACCACCGCGGCCATCTCATCCGGGCAGTCATGGAAGGCGTGGCATTGGGCTTGCGAGACTCGCTCGAGTTGATCCGGGGGATGGGGCTGCCCGTCACAGAAATCCGCGTGTCTGGCGGCGGCGCGCGCAGCCCGCTGTGGCGACACATCCTGGCCGATGTCTTTCGCGCGGACGTGGCAACAGTAACCACGACGGAAGGTGCAGCATATGGCGCGGCGCTACTGGCGGGGGTGGGGAGGGGGATTTTTCCATCGGTGGAGGTGGCCTGCGAGACCACTGTGGCGGTCGTAGATCGCGCGGCGCCAGACCGCGAGCGTGCGGCCGTGTATGACAAGCTCTACACTGTCTATCGCGATCTCTATCTGGCTCTCCGTCCCTCGATGCACGCCCTGAGCACGATGGCGTGATACGGGTCCCGATGCTGTTGATTGAGTGGATTTGTGAGGTTATGCCTTCGCGCTACTGTCGCGGATGACTTCATCGACTGGCCTGGTGTGAAAGGACACGAGCTTCACGATCTTCCTTATCGTGGCGGCGTTCAGTGCACCATACACCGGCAAAATAAGTGCGCACGGAGAGAACCAATCCGCAGACGCCGATCAAGATTTCATTCGTCATAGCGAAAGCATGACGTCCTGTGTTTCAGCGGACGAGGTAACATATATGGAATTCAGCCACTACAGTAGATGCTAGCCTCGAGGCCCAGCCACTGCAATCGCGTCTCAGACCGCGGGGAGTTTGATATGGCGCGAACCGTCTGCTGTGGAGCGACCCCTGGCCTTCTACCCCTCGAATCTGCTCTAAGAAAGCTTCCTGGTATCATTGCACACTTAGGTTTCATACCCAAATCGTGCCATTATGTGTTACTAAGTCGCGATGGGGAAAAGTGTGCCGGCGAGGGATTTGAACCCGACCGCGGGGTCGCTCGCCGCGACCCCCACGAGCCTATAGCTCGTGGGGCCCTCAGAGGAAACCAAAGTCGCGCCTTCGCTCCTCCTCAGGGGGCTCCGCCCCCTCCGACGGCAGCACACGACGCTGCCATGTCACCCCCTACTACGCGAGGGAGATACTGTCTGGGTCACATTTCTGCTTCGGTGCAACATTGGGGAAAAGCCTGGACTAGCAGACTCTGCCACGTAAGGTACGCGGCAGCCCCCCTCGCGCTCCCTCTCCCGTGGGGGTTCAATCCCCCAAAGACCAAGAAATTGGAAGCGGGACCCAAACTACAGGTCCCGCTTCCAATTTCTTGGTGCCGGGCGGGCGTTTCTGCCTCTATCGAAGTCCATCAGGGTCAGGGTTGGACGACGCCCTCCGCTGCCACTGCGGGACGCCAGGCGCGAACGTATGTAGCGGTCTCCGGGGCAGTCCTCGTGAGATCAGCGCTTGAAGGGCAGGTCCTGCTGTTTAACGGACCGGGAGACCGGCACTGCGGTCACCGATTGACATCTACCGGCTTCCTGTAAGAGAGCCCTTGCGCATCGGTACCTGGTACCGAAAATGAGGCAGCCATGAGCAAATCGAGTAACCCGCGTGAGCTAGAACAGCTCCCCGCGAAGCAGCCCATGCTTGTCAGGCAGTCCAGACAAACGCAAGAGGGAAACAGATCCCGCTAGTAGGCAGGATCTTAGCCGAGCGTAGACTGAGGAGCGGATACAGACCTACGCCGCTAGGATCTCGCGGGTCCACAGTTGGTGTTCCCGGCCGACACGACTACAATCCTCGAAGTTAACCAGACGGAAGCGGACGAGGTCGCTCGCGAGACACGCGAGTTTCTAGCGCAGCCGTGCAGCGACCTGCCATGGCCATTTGATGTCGGAGCCACGATCGTTTTGTGCTGGAGCAACACGCATCCCAGGGCGCTCAGATCGACCTGAGCACCGGACTGGCGGCTGGTGCGCCGTTTGGGGCATAATTTGTTGAGGGTGCTTACTTCGGCAAGGCACTGCTCGATGGTTTCGATATTGGTTTGAATAACTACTACAGGGAGAAATCATTCATGCGGGTTGGGGTAGCCATCGTCCTTGCCAGCTTTTCACTTGCCTTAGCCTATCGACCGTTGCACGGGCAGATGCCTGTTGGCGCCACGTCAGCCCTGGAAACAATCCACATGGTCGGTGCTGAAAACGGCTGGGGCGTTTCGATCGAGTATCCTTCCGGCGTAAGGACCCTGTTACGCACAACCGACGGCGGGATCCGTTGGAAAAGCATCACGCCGCTCAGCTCTTCTGGGCAACAGATAAGCATCGGTGGAATCACCGTCTTTTCCTCTCTTATTGTCTGGGTCTCGCGAATCAACCCGAATGGATCTGCGACCTCTGAGATCTTCCGCACCATTGACGGCGGTCTAACATGGAGAAGTGCTACCATCGCAGCCCGAGAAGTGACTTGGATCTCCTTCATCAACCCACGTGACGGATGGCTCATAGCATTCATAGACGCCGGCATGGGGAACGAGAACGTGGATATCTACCGTTCGACCGACGGGGGGGAGATTTGGATCAAAGTAGCAAGCGCCCGCGATAGTGGTGGCGGCA
>DATLXS010000235.1:0-9356 GCA_035575675.1 Gemmatimonadales bacterium | reverse complement strand
TACGATTGCTCCGGGCTGATCTGGAGGTCCTTCGCGACGCAGGGGATCTGGCTGCCCCGGGTGAGCTATGATCAGGCGCGCGCGGGCGTGGCGATCGCGCGCAAACCGATCGCGCTCGAGCCGGGGGATCTGCTGACCTTTTCCCGCGTGCCGGGCGGCACCGTCGAGCACGTCGGGCTGTACATCGGCGGCGGGAATTTCGTGCACAGCTCGGGGTGGGATCGCGCCGTCGTGGTCAGCTCACTGGCGCCGGGGGACCCTAGGGGACGGTGGTGGTGGCGGCGCTGGGTCGGGGTGCGGCGCGTGACCTGAGGGCGGCCAGGATTAGGAGAAACCGCTCCAGGGGGTGTACCGTATGACAGCCATGAGTCTCCCCCTGTTGCTGTTTCTCGCACAAACGCAGCTCGTCGATATTCAAGACCTGACGCCCCGCGAGCACCGCGTGAGCGTCTTCGTGCTTCCTGGAGCCCAGGACGTGCAGGTCACCGCCGTCGGAGCCGAGCCGTGGCCTGACCGGCTGCGCACCCGTGACGACGCGCACTGGCAGGACGACGAGCAGACGACCTGGCCGGCCGCGGCCTGGATTCTCGACGCGCGCACCCGTGCCGTGGTGTGGGACATCCGGTCGGTCGACACGCGCCGCGAATCGAACGGTCTGCGCCGGTTCTCGGGCACATTGCATCTGCCGGCCGGCACGTACGAAGCGCATTACGCGTCCTACGCCGCTTCCAACATCTCGTTTAACGGCGAGCTCAACCTCAACATCAAGGACATCATCCGTATGGGCCGGCGCGCGAAGTACGGCGGCCCCTACGTCGAGAGCGGAGTCTACCGGCAATTCGCGCTCGCCATCACCGGCACGGGCCGCAGCGCGTCCCCGGAGGACATGGCCGCCGCGCGGACGGGCTTCACGGCGTCGGCCATCGCGAGGGTCGTCCCGGACCGCAATAGCTCCGCGCGCAAAGGCTTCGAGATCACGCGGCCCACGGCAGTCGAGGTCTACGCCATCGGCGAGCTGTCGATGGATGAGCAATTCGACTACGGCTGGATCATCAACGTCGACTCGAACACGCGCGTCTGGTCGATGGATTACGCCGATACCGATCCTGCGGGCGGTGCGGTGAAGAATCGCATGGCCCATGAGACGCTGCAGCTCAAGCCCGGGCACTACGTCGCGTATTTTGCGTGCGACGACTCGCACAGCCCGGACGATTGGAACAACGTCCCCGCGACCGACCCCGAGTACTGGGGTCTGACGCTGCGCGTCGCCGACCCGGCGGCACGCGCGTCGGTCCGTCCGTACGAGTACGAGCCGGTGCCGCAGGGGCAGACGATCGTTTCCCTGATCGGCATCGGCGATGACGAGATGCGGTCGGCGGGGTTCGCGCTGCGGCGTCCGATGGACGTGCACATCTATGCGATCGGCGAGGGCTTCAGCGACCGCATGGCGGACTACGCGTGGATCGTGGATGAGGAACGGCACAAGCGCGTCTGGGCGATGAACTACGAGAACACGGCGCATGCCGGCGGCGCCGCGAAGAACCGGTTGTTCGATGGGACGATGCATCTCGCAGCGGGCAACTATCTCGTGTACTACAAGAGCGACGGCTCGCACTCCTACAACGACTGGAACGGCGCCCCGCCCGCCGAGGCGCGCTACTGGGGCGTCAGTGTCTTCCCCGCCAGCCGCCGTCTGAATCCCGCCGACATCGGGCCGTTCCTGCACACCCGCGGCGCCGGCAACGACGCGACTGTCGCGCAGCTCACGCACATGAGCAACGACGAGGACGCGCGCACGAGCTTCAGCCTCACAGCGCAGGCGCGCGTGCGCGTCCTGGCCTTGGGCGAAGGCCGTGATGACGAGATGAACGACTACGGCTGGATCGAAGACGGCGCCGGTCGTACCGTGTGGACAATGAAGTACGCCGACACCGAGCCCGCCGGCGGCTCGGACAAGAACCGTGTGTTCGACGGCGTGATCACGCTGCCCGCGGGAAGTTACGTGCTGCGCTACCGCTCGGACGGCTCCCACTCTTACGGCGACTGGAACGCAAACCCTCCCGACGACCCCGAGAGTTGGGGCATCGCCGTGTTCCGAACGGCGCGGCGCTAGCGTAGCTTTCCGTCCTCATGAAAATCGCGGTCTGCATCAAGCGCGTCCCCGACTCGGAGACGCGCGTCAAAATCGCGGCCGACGGCAAATCAATCGACGAAGCGGGTGTGAAGTTCGTCATGAATCCCTATGACGAATTCGCCGTCGAAGAGGCGCTGCGCCGCAAAGAGAAAGCGGGCACCGGAGAAGTCGCGGTCTTCTGTCTCGGCCCGGCGGCGGCGCAGGAGACGATTCGCACCGCGCTGGCAACGGGCGCCGACCGCGGCGTGCTCCTTCAGACGGACAAGATTCCCCACGATCCCTTCGAGGCGGCCAAAATCATCGCCGCCGAGCTGAAGGGCACGAATTGGGATCTCATTCTCTTCGGCCGCATGGCAATCGACGACTGTAACACCCAAGTCGGAACGCTGGTCGCGGAGCTGCTCGGCCTGCCGTGCGTGACGGCCGTGTCGCATCTCGATATCGACGGCACGAAGGGGGTGGCGGAGCGAGAGATCGAAGGCGGCATCGAAGTCGTGGATTTTTCCCTTCCCGCCGTTCTGACGACCGACAAGGGCCTCAACGAGCCGCGCTATCCCGCGCTCAAAGGCATTATGGCAGCGAAGAAGAAGCCGTTAGAGGTGAAGACCGCGCAGCCGGGAGCCGGTGCCCTCGAAGTGGTTGCGCTCACGCCGCCACCCGAGCGTAAAGAAGGAAAGATCGTGGGAGAGGGAGCCGGGGCCGTCGGCGAACTGGTCCGGCTGCTGCGCGAAGAGGCCAAAGTCCTGTGACGACGCTCGCGGTGCTCGAGCAGCGCGATGGGACCCTGCGCAAGGTTTCGTACGAGGTCGTGACGGCGGCGGCACGCCTGGGCTCGGTGGTCGATGCGGTCGTCTGCACCGCAGCCGGGCCCGAAGGATGCGCCGGCGCCATCGCGGAGCGCGCGAAGTCGGGCGGCTACGGCGCGGTGGTGTTCGCCGCGACGGCGACAGGAAAGGACCTCGCGGCACGCGTCGCTGCTAAATTCGGCCTGGGCGTGGCGATGGATGTCACCGACCTCTCGGTTGAGGGGGACACAATAATCGCCACGCGGCCGGTATACGCAGGCAAGGCGATGCAAAAGGTCCGCGTGCTCGGCAAGCCCGCGGTGATATCAGTACGTCCCGGCGTGTTTACGGCCTCCCCGGGAGTCCAGGCGTCGCTGGCGAAGCCTGAGTCGCTCTCGGTCGCGTCTCCTGGACGTGTGGTCGTGCGCGAGATCAAGGCGGCACCGGTGGGCACGCTCGACGTCGCCGAGGCGCAGGTGATCATCTCGGGTGGGCGCGGGCTGAAGGAGCCCGCGAACTTCAAGGTGCTGGAGGAGCTGGCGCGGGCGTTTGGGGGTCGAGCGGCGGTCGGCGCATCCCGCGCGGTGGTCGATGCCGGATGGCGCGCGCATGCCGATCAAGTCGGACAGACGGGCAAGACGGTGAGCCCGTCGTTGTACATCGCCGTCGGGATCTCCGGGGCGATCCAGCATCTCGCCGGCATGCGGACATCGAAAGTGATCGTGGCGATCAACAAGGACAAAGACGCGCCGATTTTCAAAGTCGCCGACTACGGCGTTGTGGGCGACCTGTTCGAAATCGTTCCGAAACTGACCGAAGAGATCCGCAAGCTGCATGGATAGGATCGTCCCCGCCCGGTATCAGCCACCCCTTCCTCTCGACAAACTCATTCTCCAGGACGGCGCCGCAGGTGCGGGCGACCGCATGGAGCTCGATGTCCTCATCGTCGGTGCGGGACCGGCGGGTCTCGCCTGTGCGATCGAGCTCGCCAAGCTCGCGAAAGCCGATGGCGGCGAGCTGAACATCGGGGTCCTCGAGAAGGCCGAGGCGTTAGGGGAGCACTCGCTGTCGGGTGCCGTCGTGAACTCCTGTGCGTTGCGCGAGCTCTTTCCGAATCTGAAGGACGCAGATTTCCCGTTCCGCGCTCCGGTTTCAAAAGAGGCGGTGTATCTGCTGACGGCTGAACGCAAATGGCGCCTTCCCACGCCGCCGTCGATGCGCAACCACGGCAACTACATCGCGTCGCTCTGCGAAATCGTGCGCTGGCTCGGCGCGAAAGCCGAGGAGCTCGGCGTCAACGTGTTTACGGGTTTTCCGGCGGCGCAGCTCCTCGTGCAGGGCGCGGCGGTGGCGGGTGTCAGAACCGCTCCGGCCGGGCTCGATCGCGACGGGAATCCCACGCCAGGCGGCCAGGCGCCCAATGATCTCGTCGCCAAAGTCACGGCGCTCGCCGAGGGTACGCGGGGCCTGCTCGCGCAGGCATGGTGCCAGTGGCAGGGCGTGGCGTCGGAAAACCCGCAGATCTTCGCGCTGGGGGTGAAGGAGCTGTGGGAAACAAAGCAGCCGCTCGATCGCGTGATCCACACGCTGGGCTGGCCGCTTCCCTCGGACGCGTTCGGCGGGAGCTTCGTCTATCCCCTCGAACCGCAGCTCGTCGCGCTGGGACTCGTGGTGGGGCTCGATTACCACGACGCCGCGCTCGACGTGCACCTGTTACTGCAGCGATTCAAGCAGCATCCGCTGGTGCGATCACTGCTCGCGGGCGGAGAGATGGTCGAGTGGGGCGCGAAAACCATCCCCGAGGGCGGGTTCTACTCGCTGCCCGCGCGCCGCGCCGGCGAGCGCCTCGTGCTGCTCGGCGACGCTGCGGGGTTCGTGGATGTGCCGTCGCTCAAGGGGATTCATTACGCGATCCAGTCGGGGATCTACGCGGCGCGTGCAATCTTCCAGAATCTCAAGACCGGGTCCACGCTCACGGAGTACGATAGGCTCGTGAACGCGTCGTTTATCGCGGCCGATCTGTACCGCACGCGGAACATGCGCCTGGCATTCCGCGACGGATTCTATCTGGGCGGTCTGCAGGCCGGCTTGATGACGCTGACCGGGGGGCGGTTTCCTGGCGGGAAGTACCGGATGCACGCCGACGCAGACGTTCCGCGTACGGTCTCCCCAGGTCCAGGCAAGTCGCCGCTCGGGGTCAGTAAGGTCGATGGCGTATTCAAGTCGGGAAATGCGACGCGCGACACGATTCCCAGCCACCTGATCGTGGCCCCGGATGTTCCGGTCGAGGTCGCGCGGTTCTACTCCCATGTCTGCCCAGCAGGTGTATACGAAGCGATCGGCGGCGGAGGGGGGCTACGGATCAACGCGCCGAATTGTGTCGATTGTAAGGCTACCGATGTGTTGGGACCCCGCTGGACGCCCCGCGAAGGAGGGAGCGGGCCCAGGTACAAGCGCATGTAACGCTAGGGGTGCCCGTCCTGGAAATACTGCCGCGCCTTCTGCACGAGCTGCGCCGAGGTGAGCGGCAGGTTTCGTTTTACCCAGAGCATCGTGCGCTGGCCACTGGGGAAGCGGCGGGCGCCGCTCGTGCGCGACATCCCCGCCATCTGCGTCAGCGAAATCCCGAAGATGTCCTTGCTGGCCCGATCGAGCGCGACGCCGAACTGCTCGTCTTCCGGCGTGCCGAGGATGTCGGAATGGGTGCGGCCGAGCTCTTCCAGCGGGCCCGCATAGGCATGCTCCGACTGCGTGTCCATCGTGTAGCCGCAATACAGGGAGAACGAGTACGCGCTCGCCATCGCGTTCCAGAAGTCCTCGAGCCGGATCGCGGCCTCGGTGTTTCCGGCTCCCCACAGCGTGTCCGCGAGCTCGGAATAGACCCGGACGCCGCGGCCAGCGGGCTGCAGGCGTGACAGCACCGGCGCCAGCACGCTGCGAAACTCGGCCCACTCGGGTACGCCGTCCTTGAGGAGCTGCAACAGGATCTCGTCCGAGTACAACACCGCCATCTGCCCGGAATTACACAGCGACTTGGGATGAATTTTGTCGGCGGCGAGCCGGTCGAACAGCCGTTGCTCCTGATCGGCGGACGCAATCAGGAGCACGCTGTGATCGCTCCGCACGCCCGCCGCGAGAAACGCGGCCGCCGACTCGACCAGCGTGTCGCTCTCGCGGTGGATCTGCGCGAAATGGCGCCCGGGTGGTGCTTCAGCGAGGAGTGACACTACAGATGCAACAACTCTTCATAGTATCGTCGCGCGCGCTCGAGCACGGCACCGCTCGCGGACGGAAGATTTCGCTTCACCCACAGCATGGTCCGTTGCCCGCTGGGGAAGCGCTGCTCGCCACTATCCCGCGGGCGGGCGAATCCGACCATCTCCGAGAGCGGCACGCCGAACACGTCGCGGCTCGCGGCGTCGAGCGCGACGCGGAAGCGCTCGTCTTCCGCCGTGCCGATGATGTCGGAGTGGGTGCGCCCGATCTCTTCGAGCGGGCCGGCGTAGGCGTGCTCGTTGTGCACGTCGAGCATATAGCCGCAGAACAATGCGAACGGGTACAACCGCGCGAGCTCGTTCCAGAAGTCCTCGAGACGAATCGCGGCGTCCTGCTTGCCTTCCTGCCAGAGCAGGTTCACCGTCTCCGCGTACGCTCGTGTCGTCCCGCGTCCAAACGCGCGGACGCGCTCGAAGATCGACGCCATCGCGCGGCGGAAGTCCTCCCAATCGGGCATGTCGTTCCGCATGAACTTGCGCAACGTCAGCTCGGCATCGTGCAGCTCGAGCTGACCGGACTTGAGGAACCCGCCCGGGTCAAGCGCATCCTCGCGGAGCCGTCTGAGAAAGAGGTCGGTGTGCTCGGGCGACGCAATGACGACGACGCCGTTCCCTCGCCCCAACCCGGTCCGCAGATACAGTGTGACGGCCTCGGTGAGCGCTTCCGGGTCGCTGTGCAGCTGCGCGAAGTGCCGGTTGGCCGGAGCTTCAATGAGCAATTCGCTGACAGGTGGCGATGACATCTACAGGATCTGCGGCGAGGATTGCGGGGCGCCCATGGTGCAACAACGTACAAAGTCATATGTGACGTACAATCAGTCCTCTGAGGGACGTGTCACGCCCTTCTTCTCAACCCGATGGACTAGTCCCTCAGGTGGAAACCGAACGAAAGCTGAGCTTGATACCGTCGATGATGAATTGCACGGCAATGGCCGACAGCACGAGCCCCATGAGGCGCGTCAGGATGCGCATGCCGGTCTGGCCGAGCCGGCGCTCGACCATCGAGGCTGCCGAGAGGACGAGGTAGGTGATCAGCGCCGTCAACAGGATCGACACGTACACCGTGACCGTGGCGGCGGTGGACTTCGCGCCAAGCGCCAGCACCATCACGGTCGAGATCGCGCCGGGCCCTGCGAGCATCGGCACGCCGAGCGGCATGATCCCGATGTCGTCCTTCTGAATGCCTTCCGCGGTCTCCACCGCCGTCTCGCGCTGCTGGCTGCGGCGGGCCTGGACCATGTCGAGCGCGTTCAACCCGATGAGGACGCCGCCCGCAATCTTGAACGCGCCGATCGTGATCCCGAAGATCTTGAAGATTATGCTGCCGCCCAGCGCGAAGGCGATGAGCGTGATCGCGCACGTCCACGCGCCGCGCCGCGCGAGCACACGCCGCTGCGCGGCGGAGTCGCGCATCGTCATCGCGAGGAATGTGGGAATGACCGCGAACGGATCCACGATGAAGAGGATCGACGTGAAAATCAGGACCAGCTCGATCGCCCGCTCGGTCATCGCGGCCCGCGCAGCAGTGCGGCCCGGATGCGTCGCATCTTCGCCGTCGGCGCCGGCAAATCGCGCAGCTGGGCACGGACGCGGCTGTACGTGCCGGCCAGGAACCGGATCGTCACGGGCTGACTGTCGCGGACGACGTCGATCACCACCGGCGCGCGCCGGCCGATCGCGCGCACGGCGGCCGTCACGTCGGTGCCGTCGATGATCGCGCGACCGTTGATGCGGACCAGCTCGTCTCCAGTCCGCAGGCCCGCCGCCTCCGCCACGCTGCCCGGCGACGCGACGGCGCGCCAGCGGCCGCCCTGGACGGCCGGCGGGATCGAGCCGATCCGTGCGTCCACCGCGGACGTCGTGGTGAACACGACCTCCCAGCCCGCCGCCCGCACGTAGTCGTTCCACGGGATTTCGGTCGCGCCGCTCACGTAGAGCCGCCAGAACTCCGTGAAGTCGTGCCCCCCCGTGGCGCTGTCGACCGCGGCCACGAGCTCGTCGCGCGTGAAGCCGCGCTCGCCCGCGTAGTGCGCCAGCAAGTAGCGAAGGACGTCATCGAGCGACTTCTGATTGTCGGTCGAGTCGCGGATCGCGAGGTCGAGCAAGAACCCCAACAGCTCGCCCTGCAGGTAGTACGAAATGACGTTGCTGTTATTGACGGCGGGCGAGTCCCAGGCGGTCCACGACGCGCGCTCGGGGGAAACGAGCAGCCGGGCAGGGTTGCCGCGATAGTTCCCGATCGACGTGGCGAGTGCCTGCGTGAAGTCCGCGGGGCGGTCCAGCCCCGCGCGCGCGAGAATGACGTCGGCGTAGTAATCCGTGACGCCTTCACTCCACCACAGATTGACCGTCCGCACCTCATGCTCGTAGTCGAATGGGCCCAGCTCGACGGGGCGGATCCGCTTCACATTCCAGGCGTGGAAGAACTCATGCGCGCTGACCGCCTCGGCGCCGCGCGGGTAGCGCGCCAGCGTTTCGGTCGTGACACCGATCGTGGTCGAGTTGAGGTGCTCCAGGCCACCGCCCCGGCCGCCCACGAAGATGTAGGTGTAGTCCTTATACGGCGCCCGTCCGAAAATTCCGATCGCCGTCGAGGAGATACGCCGTAGCATGTCCACGAACACGGCCGGCGCGTAGGCGCGGGTTTCGCCGAGATCGACGACCGCGCGGTGCGGCGTACCCGCCGCGCTGAAGTGATAGGTCAGGAAGTGGCCGAGCAGGGTCGGCGAGTCGATCAGGACATCGTAGGTCGGCGCCGCGAAGATCGTACTATCCTTCGTCGTCGGCACGAGCCCCGTGGCGATGCGCCAGCCCTGGGGGACCTGGAACGTCACGCGTGCCGGCGCCTGCTTCCAGCCGTCCAGATACATGAACGTGCGGGGTCCGTCGACGACGCCCGATGAGGCGCGCAGGAACCAGCGGTTGTTGGGACGCCGCCACTGCAGCGAATCTCGCAGCCCGGCCGTGTAGCGAACCGTGATCCGCGGATTGCCCTTCGGGTCGATGACCCACGAGCTCGGCGTGTCTTGCTGCACGGGAAGTGGGTCGCCCGCTCCGCTGACGGCGGCGACGTCACGAATGTTCTGCCACGAATCCATGAGACGATAGGCTCCCGGCGCCCAGCTCGGGATGACGAGGCGGCTCGGGTTAGGGGGATGGATG
>DATLXS010000234.1:0-2382 GCA_035575675.1 Gemmatimonadales bacterium | reverse complement strand
GCATGCTCGGCGGATTCTCCCGAGCTGGTCCTCGATGAGAGCGTTGAGCGGATAGAGAAAGATCGCACGGAGTGCCTTTGCCCTGCCCGTATCGTGTGCGCGCTGCGCGATGCGCTGCTGATTGCGATAGTTCCACCATAGCGCACGCGCCGAGCGGTCCGACGGCGCTTCCCATCCAGCCGATTCCTCGACCAGCGAAGCGAACACGGGGAGGAGATAGCACTCCGTCTTGCCGGAACCGGTGCCAGTCGTGACAACGACCGCTTCGCCGGATCTTGACGCGCTCCAAGCATCGAACTGGTGCTGAAACAGCTCGCGTTCGGCGGGGAACAGCCCTCCGCTCTCGAGGTACTCAGCAACCTCCTGCGGCACACCGAGCTGGAGGCAGGCAGCGCGAGCCGTCATCCCGGAGGACTCGTACGGCACGATGGGCTCAAAAAGAGGATCCCTGTAAAGCTGGCGATCCTGATCCAAGAGCTTCCGCCGCCCCTCTATGAGTGCGGGGTACCGAAGCCAAAAGGGGCTGTCCAGATAGCGCAGATACGCATTGCGTAGCTCGTCGAACGTCAGGAAGGGATCGTTCATCTCTTTGCCTCTGGCATCGGAAAGCCCTGCCCCAAGCCGACGAGCAGCGTCGACGCAACGTGCGGATCAACATTCTCGAAGAGGATGTCGCCGTCGCTTGGTGTACCGAGTCGTCCACCCGCGAGGCACGCCGCGCGTGCGTAGATCCCAGGCAGCGGAGCCCACCGGGGGACGCGCAGGCACCTGCCTTCCTGGGAGAAGCGGACAATTCGCGCGTGCCTCACGAACGCTGCGCAGTAGATCGATGCACGCTTTTCGATCTCTCGAAGGCCAGTCCTACCAACATGGACCAGGTAGCGCCGAACGTCGTATCGATTCCTGTACTCGCGAACGGTGCGCTCAAGCCTTTCGTGTACCCATCTTTCGTGCTGAAAGCACCAAGACCGGACGGACCAGTTGATTGGCTCTTGCGCAGGCTGGCCCATCTCCAATATGGCTCTGATGGAAGGCAGGCGCCCGGACAGCCTAGCTGCCGCGTCAGCAACATAGTCGATGCCAATGCCTTTGACCGCCGCAGCAACTGCTTCCGGGTCGCCGGTGACGTGCACGCGCGACAGCCCTGGGACGCTTTCGGTCAGCCTGATGGTGGCGTGAGACGCCACGGCATGGCAGAGCCGCTCCAGAAGCGATCGCGTGCGCCCGCCCACGAACAGGTGCTCGCTCCTTTCCGAGAGTCCAACCAGCGCCGGGCGCATCACGCGCCACCGTCGGGACCCCTGGACGAAGAAGTCGACGTGGCCGAGGTCCGAAAATGTGATGCGCAGCGATCGAACAAGCGTCTGCTCATCGAAATCACCCTGGGCAAGCTCCACAACCGCTTCGCGGAATGCTTCCCATGCGCCCGAGCCAAGCTGGGTCATCCATTCAAGAAGAAGATCCCAGCTCTTCATCTCCGTCTCCGTCTGGCGCGCTTAATCGCGCGCGCTGCTTCCATGAGCTGCCGCCACTCGACACCAAGGCGCTCAGCAGCACAGCCATACTGACAGAGGAAGTCGGGCCGCCGAACGCCGGCCTGGTAGATTGTATCTGTCCAGCGTGCGCCGCGATCCTTGGCGGATGCCCGCTGTGGGCTGCGCTTCTGCGCGAGCGCAACGAAGCCGCGATCATGAATGTGAAGGGCCTTTGCTCCGGTGCCCGATCCCACGCAAACGGCCCAATGCGTACCGAATGGCGGCCGAACTAGAGCGCCTTCAGGCGGTGCGAGAACGCTTTCGCTTTCGCCCGGTCCCGTTCCAAGTAGAATCCAGTGCCCGGCGGGAACCGCGATGGGAAAAGCGGCATCGCCGCTCGCTTCGAGCCAGGGCTGGCAGTCAGGGTGAACGGTTCCCTGGAGGACGGTCACTCTCTGTCGAAGACGATTTCCGATCTCGACGACGTGCTGGCCAGCAGCTGCGAGCAGATCGGTCTGAACTCGCCCTGCCTCGTCGAGCGGAACCTCATGCCCATCGACTCTTGCGGTGAGGTTGCGCCGGTCGCCGAGCACCGTAAGCTTGGCGGGAGCGGACTCCAGCCAGATCCATCGGCGGCCGAGCCGTAATCCTCCCTCCGGGATGAGAGCAAGGCTCGATTCGACGCCGAGGCTCTCGAGGCCGAGAGGAGGGGAGCACTCGTTGGTCGCACGAACCTCGGTGAACAGGCACCAGCCGCTCGGGATTGTATCGTCACGCCGAGGGTAGACGCGCTCGCGGCTCAGCGCCTGAAGATAGCGGGCGACCTCGTCGACGAGAGGTTCCGCGCACAGGACGGCGCACTCCGTGTCGGCTCGAAGGACTCGATCGGATACAAACCCAGTGTGCT
>DATLXS010000233.1:0-3539 GCA_035575675.1 Gemmatimonadales bacterium | reverse complement strand
GATCTCGGTCCTCGGCCGCGAGCCTCGAGGTCTGAACGAGCCGTACGGCATCGCCTTTTATCCCGCCGGTCCGGATCCAAAGTGGAACTACGTGGGGGATACCGACTCAGTCATGCGCGTTGCGTACCGGACCGGTGACCTCGAGGCAACCGGTGTCGCGGCACGCGTCGTCGACCTTCCGCACGGTAGCGGACACTGGACGGGGGACGTCGTCTTTTCTGCCGACGGCAAGACCTTGTTCGTTGCGGTGGGCTCGGAATCGAACGTCCACCATTTCGAGTGCGAACTGACCAGCGTCAGTGCGATAGCGTGGTCGCGATCTGCGTCGTGACCTCGGTCATGAGCTTATGGATCGGGCATTTCTGGGCCACTCGGAGAAGGTCCTCCCGTTGCGCGGCGCTCAAGTTACCTGTCAGCGACAACGCCGCACTCAGGCGATAGATGCCGTCGCGTTCCTGGCTGGCATCGCGCTCCACGGAAACCTCGATACCTTGCACTGGAATCCCCTTATGTTTCGCGTACCAAAGCACGGTCAGCGCCTTGCACGCGCCCAACGCGGCATCGTAGAGGTCATGGGGACTTGGCCCCAACCCCTCTCCGCCCTCCTCGACACCGAGGTCGGTGGAAAGACTGTTTCGTCCGATGTGAATTTCATGCCGCATCGGCGATCGCTGATCTCGAACGACTCGAATAGTCACGGTCCTGTCTCCGTTTCAGCTCTGTTTGGGGATCAGCGATCCTGCGCGCGCTTATCGCCGACCGCGCGACTGCGGCTGGCGCCATCAGCGCCGGCCGTCCGTGCAGCGCCAGCGTCCTGTGCTGCAAGGCCGCCGATGGCGGACCAATCGAGACTGTCGCCGCCTTGTGCGAGGAGCCGCAGAAAGCGGTCGTGCAGCAGGCTTGCGAGCGGCATCGGCACGCGCAGACTCTCGGCCGCCTGCAGCGCGAGCCCGATGTCCTTGAACCCGAGCGGTGCAGCGAAAGCGGCCGGTTGAAAGCTGCCTTCGGCGATCAGGCCACCGTAGGTCTTGTAAGCGGGCGCCGGAAAGATCGTGGAGCTGAGCACCTCAACGTAGGCACGTCGGTCGATGCCCGCCTTGTCGACGAGCGCGATGGCCTCGCCCAAAGCCTCGATTACGGCGGCGAGCAGGAAGTTGCCGCTGAGCTTGACGAGATTTGCCGCCGATGGCTGCGTACCTATCGCAAGGGTCTTCGAACCCAACGCGTCGAGCAGAGGCTGGCACGCAGCCAAGGCTGACGGATCGCCCGCTGCGACGATGAACAGCTTGGCTGCCGCCGCCGCGTCTGGACGGCCGAAGACTGGCGCCGCGACGAAGCGCTGTCCGGCGTGCGCGTGCGCCTCTGAGAGCTTTTTCGAGAGCGCGACGCTGATCGTGCTCATCGAAAGATGGATGGCACCCCTGGCAAGGCTCTCGACGATGCCGTACTTCGCCAACGCCACATCGGCGACCGCGGTATCGTCCGCGAGCATCGTGATGATCACCTCTCCATGACAGGCATCAGCAACGCTGCCTGCCTCGCGTGCACCCAGTTCGAGCAGCGCGCGACGCTTCTCGGGGCTGCGGTTGAACACGGTGACATCATGTCCGGCTCTCACGAGGTTCGCAGCCATCGCCGCACCCATGCGGCCCAGACCGATGAATCCAATCTTCATTGCTTGAACTCCGTGGTCATGATCCGTCAGGATCGTTGCAGAGGCGCCGTGAACTCGGTCAGTGTACAGCAGGGTAAACTTGCGATTCGAGTCAAAGGGAGCCTCTGATGCGTGAATGCCCGCAACGACCTTGGGCGGGAAGTCCGTATCCGGCTGTGCACAGCTGGCAATCAAGTTCGAAATCAAATGACCGGCCCAGCCACATGTTGACGCCCTGCCTTGTCGCAGCCACCGTGTTCGGCCTGTCGCTTATGCCCGCTCTTGCAGGGAATGCTCCTGGCGGCGCAGCGGCTGCGCGCCACGCGGGGTTCGACATCGAGGCGCATCGCGGCGGGCGCGCGCTTCGCCCGGAGAACACGTTGCAATCCTTTGCCAATGCCCTGTCGATGGGCGTGGACACGCTCGAACTCGACATGGGAGTCACCAAGGACGGCGTGGTCATTGTCTCGCACGAGCGCGGTCTCGATCCGGATCTTGCTCGCACTGCCGACGGCAGCTACGTGCCCGGGCCCGGCATTCCGTTCGTCAAGCTGACGCTTGCGGAAGTCAAGCGGTACGACGTTGGACAGATTCGTCCGGGCAGCGCTTACGCGGCGCGGTTCCGCGATCAGCTTGCGGTGCCAGGGACCCGGATACCGACACTCGCCGAGGTATTCGCGCTGGTGCGCAGGTCGGGCGATCATCATGTGCGTCTCAACATAGAGACCAAGATCGATCCGAACCATCCGGACGAATCGCCGGACCCGGAGCGCTTCGTCGCTCTGGTACTTGATCTGCTGCGCCGGGAAGATTTCACCGGCCGCGTCATGATCGAATCCTTCGACTGGAGAACCCTGCGGCTGGTGCAGGAGCAGGCACCCGCAATTCCGACGGTCTACTTGACGCAGGTGCAGGAACCGGATGCCAATGTCTATCTCGACAGGCCCTCACCATGGACAGCGGGTTTCGATCCGCGCAAGTACGGCCGCTCGGTCCCGCGTGCCGTCAAGGCCGCGGGCGGTAAGATCTGGTCACCGCTCTTCGAAGACGTCGACCAACAGTCGATCCGTGAGGCGCACGAGCTCGGGCTCAGGATTGTGGTCTGGACCGTAAATCGCCCCGAGGACATGGCGCGCCTCATTGACATGGGTGTCGATGGCATCATCTCGGACCGCCCGGACGTGTTACGCGCCGTAGCGGCCAGGAAGGGCGTCAAGTTACCGCGGCCGGCGCCGGTGTCGCCCTGACCGCATGACGCGACGCAGGCCCTGAAATGAACCGTGCTGCGGCGGCAGCCCTGTTCGCCCTGCTGGCATTCGCGGCTAATTCAGTACTGTGCCGGATGGCGTTGCGGCAGACGCACATCGATCCGGCCAGCTTCACGAGCATTCGGCTGGTCGCGGGCGCGGTCACGTTGTGGATACTCGTGCAGGCGAGCAGCAAGCATCGAGCCCCCGGAGGGAGCTGGCCGTCGGCGTTCGCGCTACTCGCTTACGCCATTGCGTTCTCGTTCGCCTACGTGGGACTGACGACGGGCACGGGAGCGCTGCTTCTGTTCGGGGCGGTACAGATCGTGATGATTGCGGCGGGATTCTTCGCAGGCGAGCGAATTGACCGGACCCTGGTTCTCGGCTGGCTGCTCGCTGTCGCAGGACTGATCCTTCTTCTGCTTCCTGGCATCACCGCGCCCCCAGCACTCGAAGCGCTCTTCATGCTGATCGCAGGCGTCGCCTGGGGAGTCTATTCGCTGCGTGGCCGACGATCGAGGGACGCGCTCGCAGATACGGCCGGAAATTTTGTGCGCTCAGTTCCAGGAGTACTGCTGATCAGCGCTCTGTTCTGGGTGCATCGCTGCGCAGATCTGGAGGGGATAGCTCTCGCCGCA
>DATLXS010000232.1:0-32495 GCA_035575675.1 Gemmatimonadales bacterium | reverse complement strand
GTCGATAAGCGTGCGGAGTTCATCAAGTCTGCCGTCGACGACATCATCCGGGACGCCCTGCGCCCGCGGTAACGGCGCGCGCCGCGCGAATCCTCAATGATCATTGGTCATTGATCAATGATCATTGATCATTGATCTTTTCCCCATGCCAAATATCGGCGCCTACCACCCCATCATCGTCCACTTCGCGATCGTGCTGGTCATCGTCGGCGTGATCTTCCGTTGGGTCTCCCTCACCGGCCGCGCGCCCTTCGCGGGGCCGGCGGCCGCGACGCTGTTGATCCTCGGCGCCGCCGCCGCATTCCTGGCCGTGCACTCAGGAACGGACGCGCACGGGCCGGTCGAGCGCATCCCCGGAGTCCGCCAGGCGGTACAGGATCACGAAGATGCGGGCCACTGGGCTCGCAACGTCTTTCTGATCGTGGCGTTGCTCGAGATCATCGCGCTGGCGGCCAAGAAGCGCAGCATCAATGCCGCGCGGGTCGCCCTGTGGGGCTCGGCGGTGGTGGGGATCTTCGGCTTCGCGGCTATCGTGAAGGCCGCCGACCTCGGCGGCGATCTGGTGTACAGCTACGCCGGCGGCGTGGGCACGCGGTCGGGGGATACGGTCGACGTGAACCGGTTGTATCTCGCCGGCCTCTATCAGTCGGCACAGCAAGCGCGCGCCCAACACGACAGCGCCCGGGCCGCCACCCTGTTCAGCCAGCTGGAGCGTGAATTCCCGACCGATACGAACGTGCGGATCCTGGCGATCGAGTCGATCCTGCGCGACAAGCGCGAGGCCCGCACGGCACTCAACGCGTTGTCGCACTTCATGCCGGCGGCTGACGATCGCCGCCTGCAGATCCGACTCGCATTCCTGAGGGCTGACGCCTACGTCGTGGTCGGGAAGCCCGACTCCGCGCGGGCAACGCTCGAACAACTGCGCACCGCATTCCCCGATATGGACACGCGCATCCGCGAGCGGATGCGAATGCTCAGTGTTCAATGATCAATGATCATTGAACATTGAACATTGATCATTCGAAGAAGGCCATCCGCTGCGCCACCCACCATGCCGCCAGCGCGCCTGCGATAAAGCCGAGCAGCCCTCCCCACACGCCGAGCACCTTGCTGCCGATGGCACCAACGATCGTTCCGACGACAAAACTGACCAGCGTCTTGAGGAGCTTCATCCCGCCTCCAGAATTCGAAGTGCCGTTGCCGACTCCAGACCACGAATCGACACGGTTTTCCGCCTGCCGGATTGTCCTGCGGTGATCACGATCGCGCTGCGGGGACGTCCCAGCCGCGCAGCCAGAAACCGAATGAGCTCGGCGTTGGCCGCGCCGTCCGCCGGCGGGGCGGCGACCCTGATCTTGAGCGCGTCGCCATGACGGCCGGCGACGGCGGTTGCCCGGGCGCGCGGCACGATGTGCAGCACGAGTCGCGCCGTCAGAGGTGCAGCCCCTGGAGGACGATTTGCCGCACGATCGCCAGCAGGATGACAGCCACGATCGGGCTGAGGTCGAACCCGCCGACCGGTGGAATAATCCGGCCCAGCGGCTCGACGATCCAGTCGGTCAGGACATAGGCAGGTCGGATCCAGCGGTTGTAGCGGAACATGCCGAACCAGGCGGCGATCACGCGGACGACCAGCGCCACGAACAGGATTCTGTAGAGCAGATTGACGATCAGCGCGAACGTCGCGCGCGGGCCCCCCGTGGCGCTGGCGTACACCACTTGCAGCGTGGTCACCAACCAGCCGGCGAGCGACAGGAACACGATCCCCAAAGCGGCGGTGATCACGACCAGCCACCCCCCGGCGTGGATGGGGTTGCCGCCCAGGCGCACGATACGCCGCTCGACGGGCCGCATGACGGGATCGGTCACCCCGCGGAGCATGCGGCCGGGGACGCGGAAGGGGGAGACGCGCCGCGTGCGGATCAGCCATGAGCCGAACGCAACGAGCGCGGCGAGGACGACCAGCCCGATGACGACGTAGCGCAGAACCGCGGGAACTGCCATGGACTAGGTGTTGTGACCGTATGCCGCGACGACAATCCGCTCCTGCTCGATCTTGTGCGCGGCGGGGTAGCCCTCCGCCGGACTCGAGCGTTCGGGCCGGGACACGTTCAGCAGGGTCACGCCCTGGGGGAGCACGTCCCGAATCTTGGGCATCACGAACTTGCGCGCGCCCATGTTGCGCGGTTCCTCCTGGACCCACACGACTTCCTTGAGATTCGGGTAGCGGCGCGCGTATTCGCCGATCTCCGCGCCCGGGAACGGATACAACAGCTCGACGCGCCCGATCTTGACGTGCGGCGCGTCGGCGCGGCGCGGCGACGCGATGATGTCGTAGTAGATCTTGCCGCTGCACAGCAGCAGGCGCGTCACTTTCTCCGGCCAGGTACGGTCCCGGTCCCACAGCACCGTCCGGAACTTTCCGAGCACCAGGTCGTCGAGCTGTGAGGCCGCAGCGGGAAGCCGCAGCAGGCTCTTCGGCGTCATCACGACGAGCGGCCGAATCTCGGTATGGCGCGCCTGGCGCCGCAGCAGATGGAAGAACTGCGCCGGCGTCGTGCAATTAGCCACCCGGATGTTGCCCTCGGCGCCGAGCGCCAGGAAACGCTCGAGCCGGGCACTGGAGTGCTCCGGGCCCTGACCCTCGTAGCCGTGCGGCAGCAGCAGGGTGAGGCGCGAGGTCTCACCCCATTTCGCGAGGCCCGCAATCAGAAACTGGTCGATGATCACCTCGGCGCCGTTGGCGAAGTCGCCGAACTGCGCCTCCCACAGCACCAGCGCGCTCTGCGCCTCGACTGCGTACCCGTACTCGAACCCCAGGCACGCGTATTCGGACAGCGGGCTGTTGTGCAGCTCGAACGGACTCTTCGCGTCCGGAAGATGCTGGATCGGCGCGTAGCGGTTGCCGTTCTGGATGTCGTGCAGCACGAGATGCCGCTGGCTGAAGGTGCCGCGCTCGGTATCCTGGCCCGTCAGGCGGATCGGCGTGCCCTCCACGAGCAACGACGCCAGGGCGAGTGCCTCGGCGTGCGCCCATTCGATGCCATCCTTCGACGTGAGCGAGTCGCGCCGGCGCTCCAACTGCTTGAGCAGCTTGGGGTGCACGACGAAGCCGTTGGGGACGGCCAGCAGCTCGGCATTGAGCCTCTTCAGTACGTCACCTGCGACTGAGGTAGTGGGCTCGGGCGCGCTTTCGCGGGTGATACGCTGCGGTTCGTCGGCCCGCTGGCCCGATTTGACGGCTTGCTGGACGGCGGTCAGACGCTGATAGGCGGCGTCGGCATCGGCGGCGGCCGCGGCCGAGTCCACGACGCCTTCGTTCACGAGCTGTGCCGCGTACTTCTCCCGCACGGGCGGCGTCTGTTTGATGCGCTCGTACATCGTGGGCTGCGTGTAGGCGGGTTCGTCGGCCTCGTTGTGGCCGTAGCGGCGATACCCCACCAGATCGATCACGACGTCGGCATGGAATTTCTCGCGATACATCATCGCGAGCCGCACCGCCGCCAGGCACGCCTCGGGATCATCGGCATTGACGTGGATGATCGGCACGTCGAAGCCCTTGGCGAGGTCGCTCGAGTAGTCGGTCGAGCGGGCTTCGCGCGGTTCCGTGGTGAAGCCGATCTGGTTGTTGAGAATCAGGTGAATGGTCCCGCCGGTCGTGTAGCCCCGCAGCCGCGCGAGGTTGAAGGTTTCGGCGACCACGCCCTGGCCCGCGAACGCGGCGTCGCCGTGCAACAGCACCGGCAGCGCGACCTTCACGTCGTGTTCCGGCGCGGGGCCGCCGCGATTCGTCTGATTCGCCCGGGTGCGGCCTTCGACGACGGGATTCACCGATTCCAGATGGCTGGGATTGGGCGACAGCGTGACGGCCATATCCACGCCGCCCGCCGTGTGATAGACACCCTCGGCGCCGTGGTGGTATTTCACGTCGCCGGTTCCGGCGGTCGCCCCCTCGTTCTCGGGCGTCTCTTCTTTCCGCCCGCCCTCGAACTCGGCGAGGATCGTGTCGTACGGGACGTTGACGACGTGCGCCAGCACGTTGAGCCGCCCGCGGTGCGCCATGCCGATCACCGTCTTGCGAGTCCCGTGCGCGGCGGCGAGCTCGATCGTGAAATCGAGCATCGGGACGGTCATGTCGAGCCCTTCGATCGAGAACCGCTTCTGGCCGAGGTAGGCTTTGTGCAGGAAGCGCTCGAGTGTATCCACCGCCGTGAGACGCGCGAGCAGCTGCTTTTTGCCATCGGCCGAAAGAGGGCGGCGATGTTGGCCGGACTCGATCACTTGCCGCAGCCACAACCGCTCCTCGTGGCTCCCGATGTGTTCGACCTCGTACGCGATGGTCCCGCAGTAGGTCGCGCGCAGATTCGGCAGCGCGTCGGCCAGCGTCTGGCCCGGCACGTACGTGCGGAGAATCTCCGTCGGGATCCGTGCCATGATGTCCGGCGTGAGGCCCAGCCGGCCACTGTCGAGCGATGGATCACCCGGGGGCTCGCTGCCGAGGGGATCGAGATGCGCGGCCAGGTGGCCGAAGTTCCTATGCGCTCGAACTAGCGCATAAGCAGCGGCAACGTACCTGAGGTCGTCCAAACCTGGAGCAGGGAGCACGGAGGTCGGAGCAGCGGGAGTTGGCGTCGGTGCCGGCGCTGACTGCTCCGTGCTCCGGGCTCCGGGCCTTGCCAGGCTGTCCGTTACCTGCTCGTAGAACCGCTCCTCTCCCTGCAACAGCGCATCCAGGGTGCGCAGAAACATTCCGGATTCAGCGCCCTGGATGATCCGATGATCGTACGTGCTCGTGATCGTGATGATCTTCGCACCGGCGATGTCGCGAATCGTGCCGGTCGCGATGATCGAGCCCTGGCCTTTCATCAGCCGGGGAACGGAGGCAACGGTACCGAGGGTGCCGGGATTCGTGAGCTGGATCGTGCCGCCGGCAAAGTCGTCCGGCATCAGGCGGTTGGTGCGCGCCTTCTCGACGACCGCTTCGTAGGTGGCGTGGAACGCCGCGAAATCCATAGTCTCGGCATGTTTGATGACCGGCACGACGAGGGCGCGACTGCCGTCCTTTTTTTCGACGTCCACGGCGAGACCGAGGCCAATGGCGCCCGGGTCCACGCGATGCGGCTTGCCGTCGATCTCCTGGAAGTGGTGCGTCATGGCGGGGAAGTGCTTGGCCGCCTGGACGATCGCGTATCCGATCAAGTGGGTGAACGAGATCTTCTTGCCGCTTGCGGCGAGCTGCGCGTTGAGGGCCTTGCGGCGGGCGTCGAGCGTGGTCGCCGCGACGTCGCGGAACGACGTAGCCGTGGGGACCGTGAGGGACTCGGTCATGTTGGCGACTAATCGAGCGGCCGGCCCCGTTATCGGGCTCGCCCCTTTTGGGGGAGGGGAGATGGGAGAGGTACTTGGCGGTGCAGCAGTGGGTACGTCTCCCTTCTCCCTTCTCCCGGGTACTTCGGACCGGTCCGTCGGAATTACCGGGAGCTCAGCGAGTCGGCCGTTGTCAAACAGCTCCCGCCACTCCTGGCCCACGGACGAGGGGTCGCGGAGGTATTCCTCGTACATCACCTGTACGAAGGCGGCGTTGTGCGTACCGAAAACGAATTCGCTCACGGGCTGGAATCTAACGTATCTTATCTGACAGAATGGCTTTACTCTCTCTCACGCTCGTCCTGCTGCAAGCTCAAGCACCACCGACCTCCCTCAACGCCAGAATCGACGCGCGCATTGCGCAGGCTCCCGCAGGGGGGGTCGGCGTCTACTATCGAGACCTGACGACCGGCGACTCCCTCACTGTCGGTGCCCTCACGCGGTTCCACGCGGCGAGCACGATGAAGATCCCGGTCATGATTCAACTGTTCCGCGATCGGGACGCGGGACTTCTGTCGCTCGACGACTCCATCACCATCACGAACACGTTTCAATCGATTGTCGACAGCTCGCCCTACCAGCTCGACGTCACCGACGACTCCGACTCGTCGCTGTACAAGCGCCTCGGCCAGCGCGCGCCGATTCACGAGCTGATCGAGCTGATGGAAACGGTGTCGAGCAACCTCGCCACGAATCTGTTGATCACCAAGGTTGACGCGAAGCGCGCGAACGCGACGGCACACGCGCTCGGCGCGGACTCAATTCTGGTGCTTCGGGGGGTCGAGGACGGCAAGGCCTATCGGGCAGGTCTCAACAACACGACCACGGCACGCGACCTCGGCGTGCTGCTCGCCGCTATTGCGACCGGGAAAGCGGCCTCGGCGGCATCGTGCCGAGAGATGCTGGCGATTCTGGGCCGGCAGCATTTCACGGAGGGGATTCCCGCGGGACTGCCGCCGGGAACGCCCGTGTATCACAAGACCGGCTGGGTCGGACAGGTCGTCTATCATGACGCCGCCATCGTCGAGCCGGCGCGGGGCAGACGGTACGTCCTCGTGGTGACGACGGGCGGGATCCAGAAAGACGAAGACGCTCACGCGCTCGTGCGCGACATCTCACGGCTCGTCTTCGACGCCCGCAGGTCAAGGCCCCCTCACGGATTCTGATCCCCGCCTTTCTGCCACTGCTGTAGCAGGTCGACCGTAGCCCGCCTGGTGTCGGCGAACTTCAATTCGCCGCTCACGGCCTGCAGCGTGGTCTGCGCGAGATCGCGCCGCAGCGAGAAGCGGAACGCGTCCAGCGTCCAGCGTCGCACGTAGGGCCGTTCGTCGTCGAGGTGGCCGGCCAGCAGGTTGAGCGCGCGGTTGCTGCCGCGGCTCGCCAGGGCGGCCAGCACATGCGGCGCGAAGCGCTGGTCGCCGGTGTGCGCGTCGACCGAATCCACGAGCGTCGTGTCGCCCGAGCGGGCGATGGCGCGATAGGCCGAGTTTTGCACCGCATCGCGGTAGGACGGCGTGTGCAGCGCCTGGAGAATCACGGCGCGGCGCCCCACGGAATCACTCTGCGCCAGCGCGACGACGGCGGCCGCGCGTACGGCGTCGCTCGAGTCGCCGGTCCAGGTCGCGCGAGCCAGCGCCGCGGCCTGCGGGCTGCCCAGGTTGCCGAGCGCTTCGACGGCGGCGGCGCGGACCTGCGCCGACGTGTCCTTGAGGGCCGTCTGCAGGGCGGGCAGCGCCACCGCGGCGGGGAAGGCGGCCAGCGCGCTCGCCGCCGCGACGCGCGTCAGGAAGTAGTCGGCGCCGGTCGCCGCTTGGGCGAGCGCCGCACCGGCCGCGGGATCGGTGGCGTGCTGGCCCAGCTGCGCGATCACCCAGTGGCGATCCCAGAGATCGGGATCGCGCGTGAGCTGCGTGGCGAGCCACGCGGTGGGCTGATCGAAGGTCAGGCGCTTGAGGATGGCGTTGCCGTCGTCGAAGACGACCATCGTGGGCGCGGTCTTTACCCCGCGCGCGACGATCGTGTCCTGGCGCTGACTCAGGAGGCCTTTGGCGGTGACGTCACCGCCCGCGGTGCCGACGCGCACCGTCACCGGCATGCGGAAGGCCGCGGGGGTCGTGTAGCGGAGGCCCGTGCTGTCCGCCTTGGATGAATCCTGTTGTGTCTGCTGCACCACCAGCGTGACCGTCCCGGCGGTCGAATCGTACTTCGCGGCGACCGCGAACTCGGGGTAGCCGGCCTGGTAGATCCACTGATCAAAGAACCAGTCGACGTTTTCGCCGGTGGCGTCGAGCACCGCCTGCCGCAGGTCGTCGGTGGTGGCGTTGTCGAAGGCGTGGTCGGTGAGGTAGCGGTGCACCGACGCCCAAAAGGGACGTTCCCCGAGATACTGCTTCAGCATCCGGAGAACGAGTGCGCCCTTGGGATAGATATTGTTCGAGCCGAGCGACGCCAGCGGCATGCGCCGGTTGTGGTCGATCTGCATGAACTGGTCGTACTCGTCGAGGTAATAGTCCTCGGCGAGGTGGGCGCCGGCCTTCTGCTCCCAGTATTGGCCCGGCATGAACTCGGCAAAGCCTTCGTTGAGCCACATGTTGGCCCAATTCTCCGTCGTCACATAGTCGCCGAACCACTGATGCGACAGCTCGTGGGGAATGAGGATCCACAGATACCACGGCCGGTCCTGGTAGTCGTGGGGGCCCGGCAGCCAGTCCACGAGCGTCGTGGCGCTGACGTTCTCCATGCCACCGAAGAAATCGGCGACGGTGGTCTGCGCGTACTTGGCCCACGGGTAGTTGATGCCCGTGAGGCGCGAGTACGTGTCGATCATGTCGGGAGTGATCTTGAAGAGCGGCCGGGCGAGCGCCGAGTCCTCGGGATAGACGTAGTAGTCCACGGGCACCGTGCGCCACGTGTCGCGGATTTTCACGAGCGGCGCCACGACGAGCGACACGAGGTAGGTGGCGGACGGCCGCTCCTGCAGCCAGGCGAGCGTGCGGGAGCCGTCTTTGGCGGTGACGTCGGAGACGAGCCGGCCGTTGGACACGGCGTTCATCCCTTTGGGCACCGTCGCCACGACTTCCCAGGTCATCTTGTCATTGGGGAAGTCGTAGGTGGGGAACCAGAAGTGATTGTCGTGGTCCTCGCCCTGGCTCCAGATCTGGCGCGGGCGATGGGGCCGGCCTTCGGGATTGATGTAGGTGAGTCCCTGGCCGCTCTCGACCACGCCGTGATAGCTGATGGTGAAGCGCGCGGTGTCGCCGAGGGCGATGGGTTTGGCCAGGAAGACGACCAGCGTGTCGCCGTGGCGCGCGGTGCGTAGCGCGGCGCCGTCCGTGCCCGTGACCCTCTTGAGGACCAGCTTCGCGCCCGCGTCCAAGATCACCGAGTCGAGTGTCGCCCGGCGGGCGACGAGCGTGGTCGTGACTCTGCCGTCGAACGACGTCGAGTCCCAGTCGAAGTGCGACACTTCGATCTTCTGGTGGATGAGGTCGTAATCGTGCGAGCGCGTGTAATGATCGTTGGCCATGCGCTCGGCGTTGGACTGCGCGGCGAGCGAGCCCGCCGCGCAGCACGCGGCCAGTAGGGAGAGCGGGAGTCGCATCGGTATTCCTCGGACGAAAGAGCGAGCCATATGCCCCGGAGGACGGCCGCGGGCGACGGAGAATCTAAGTCGGGAGGGGCTGAGTTACGAACGCGGCGCGTCGTGGTCTTCGCGCCTCACCTGTGGTGCTGACTAGTCACCGAGTTGGTCCCACGAGGCCGCCAGCGCAGCGATAAGTAAGCATGGGGCTTGCAACGGTACGGTGCGTCCATTCGGACATGACGGACCACCGCTGCCGGAGGAGCATCCATGTCACGTACCCACAATCGGGGTTGTCACTCGGGGCGCACCACGAGGTCACTGGTCGCGACGGCCCTCCTCGTCGTCGCCGCCTGTCAGCGCGATGCCCCGGTCGCGCCCCCCTCCTCGTTGACCGTCCCAGGCGGTGGCCTTCCGGGCTTCCCAGGAACCGTCACTGATCTCGCGGTGGATGCGGTCGCGCAGAACTCCGCAACGCTCTCGTTCACCGAGGTGAACGACGGACTCGGCCAGCCGGCGCGGTACGTCGTGCGTTTCGCCGAGCCGCCGATCAAGTGGGGTTCGGCGCGGAATGTGACGGAGGGGACGTGTGCGACGCCGGTGATCGGGCAAGCGGTCGGCGCGCGCTTGACGTGCACCGTCCTCGGGCTTGCGCCCGCGACGACGTACGATTTTCAGGTGGTGGCCTACCGGTCGACGCTCGATCTGGTCGAGACGTCCGGTGACCCGTCGAACGTAGCGCAGGGGACGACCGGCGCCGCGTCGTGTGACTGCTGGACCAACAAAGCCTTCATGCCCACTGCGCGATACGGGCCGGGCGTCGCGGTCGTCAATGGAATCCTCTATGCCGTCGGCGGCAGCCAGTCGTACAGTAGGTTTCCGACCGCGGTCGAGGCGTATGATCCGGCCAGCGATACTTGGACGACGCGGGCACCGATGCCCGCAGGGCGAGGCGCCATGGGTGTCGCCGTAGTCGACGGGATTCTCTACGTCGTGGGCGGCCTCGGCAGCGGGAGCGGCGGCGGCTCCGCGGTCCAGGCGTACGACCCGGCCACCGACACGTGGACCACCAAGGCCCCCATGCCGACACCGCGCGCCAACCTGGGCGTCGCCGCAGTCGACGGGATTGTTTATGCCGTGGGCGGCAACGTTGAAGGCACCATCGGCCTGACGACGCTCGAAGCCTATGATCCGGCCACCGATACGTGGACGACCAAGGCCCCGATGCCCACGGGGCGAACCTGGCTTGGTTTCGCCGCGGTCGGCGGCCTGCTGTACGCAGTGGGTGGCTACAATGCCGGCAATTTGGCGACCGTCGAAGCATACGATCCCCGCACCGACACTTGGACGACGAAGGCGCGGCTGCCCGAGGCGCTACAAATCGTCGCGGCCGCCGAGTTGGACGGCGTGCTCTACGCCGAGGACGCGACCGGCCAGTCTCGCCCCGCGAAGCTCTGGGCGTATGACCCCGCGACCGATACGTGGACGGCCAGGGCGCCGATGCCGACTTACGACACCGTCGAGATGTTGGGCTTTAAGGTCGCCGCCGTTGGCGGAATGCTCTACGCGCTCGGCGGCAGCGAGGCGCGTGGCTACGTCAAGGCGTATCAACCGTAGGGCGAACTACGAAACGCGCCGCGTCTTCCTTCTCATGAAGTCCATGAGAATGAACTGGCCGAGGGTCATCGTGTTCGTGAAGTAGGCCTTTCCGCGGCAGATCGCGGAGACCTTCTTCACGAACTCCACCAGACTGCGGTCGCGCGCCAGCATGAAGGTGTTGATCAGGATGCCGCTGCGGCGGCACAGCGCGACCTCGCGGTACGTTGCCTGGAGAATGTGCGGGTCCAGCCCCATCGAGTTCACGTAGATCCGGCCGTCCGGCTGCGTCAGCGCCGACGGTTTCCCGTCCGTGATCATGATGATCTGGCGCATGTCTTTGCGCTGGCCCATCAAAATGCGGCGCGCCAGCTTCAATCCTTCGGTCGTGTTGGTGTGATACGGTCCCACCTGCGCATGCGCGAGCTGGCCGATCGGAATTTCCTCGGCCGTGTCATGAAACAGCACCACCCGCAGCGTGTCGCCCGGGAACTGGGTGCGGATGAGATGGGTGAGCGCGAGCGCGACCTTCTTGGCGGGCGTGAAGCGATCCTCGCCGTACAGAATCATCGAATGCGAGCAGTCGAGCATCAGCACCGTCGCCGATGACGAGCGGTACTCGGCCTGGTGCACCATCAGGTCGTCGTACTCGAGGTTGATCGGGACGCCGAGTCCTTCGCGCTTCAGCGCGTGCGACAGCGTGGCGTTCACGTCGAGGTTGAGCGTATCGCCGTACTCGTAGCGCTTGCTCGCGGATTCGGCCTCGACGCCGGTCGCGAGGTGCTCGGTCTCGTGCGCGCCGAAGCTCGATTTCCCGATGCTGCCCAGCAGGTGCTTGAGCGTTCTGAAGCCGAGAAAGTCGATGCCCTTGTCGGTGAGATTGAACTGCACCTGCTGCGCGGCCTCTTTCGCCATGCCGCCCGGGCCGAGCACGGGCTGCTGCGCGCCCGGCATTTTCGGCGCCTGCTGCAGGTTGAGATAGCCTTCGTCGATCAGCTTCTGCACGATCTGATCGAGCAAGTCGGCGAGTTGTTTCTGAAGCTGCTGGTCCTTCTGCGCGTCGCCGGTCGAGTCGCCGCGCAGCACGTTGAGCATGTCGGGCGTGAGCTGGCCCGAGTCCATCAACGCCTGGAGAATCGCCTGGCGCAGCGCGTCGAGCGAGCGGTCGGGATCTTCCTCGCCGAACTCGCCCCAGAACGGATGGGAATACGGCCCGCCGGCAAATCCCGATTGCAGGAGAAAGTCCGCGAGCTGATCGAGCAACGCCTGGAGATTGAGCGTCTCGAGCAGCCCGGGGACGTAGCGGGAGTACGTCGTGTATTTCATCTCTCTACCCACAATGTCATGCGCTCGCGACCTTTCACGCAATGACCGAAGGCGTGCGGCGCTACGGCTTGGGGGCATTCGCCCACCGCAACTTCCGTCTCTTCTTTATCGGTCAAGGCATCTCCCTCGTCGGCACCTGGATGCAGAACGTCGGCGAAGGCTGGCTGATCCTCACGCTGACCAACTCGCCCTTCTACGTCGGCCTCACCGCCGCGCTCAGCTCGCTCGGTGTGCTGCTCTTCAGTCTCTACGCGGGCGTGATCGCCGATCGCGTGGACAAGCGACGGGTCATCATTTTCATGCAAGTCGCCTTCATGCTCGAGGCCTTCACCGTGGCGATCCTCGTCAAGACCGGCGTCGTCGCGGTCTGGCAAGTGCTGCTGCTGGCGACCCTCCTCGGCCTCGCGAGTGCGTTCGACATTCCGATGCGCCAGTCGTTCATCGTGGAAATGGTCGGCAAGGATGACCTGATGAACGCGATCGCGTTGAACTCGTCCTTGTTCAATGCCGCGCGGGTCGTCGGCCCGGCGCTTGCCGGATTGCTGATCGGCGCGGTGGGGATCGCGTGGTGCTACTTCCTGAACGGCGTGAGCTACATCGCGGTAATCGCCGGCTTGCTGCTGATGCGCCTGCCGTACGCTCCCCGGCCCCCCAAGACGACATCCGCGTGGGCCGGCTTCCGGGAAGTGCTCGCATACTTGCGGAGCGACCGGCGGGTCCGCACGCTGATGCTCCTGACGGCCACGTTGAGCGTGTTCGGGTTCCCCTACATCGCGATGATGCCCGTGTTCGCGCGCGACGTGCTGCACCGCGGCGCCGCCGGTTATGGTGCGCTCACGTCCTCGATCGGCATTGGCGCCGTGATCGGGGCCCTCGGCGTTGCATTGCGGTCCGGCCGCATCCGCCGGCGGGGGCGGTTGATGCTGGTTGGCGGCACGGCGTTCGGCCTGCTGCTCATGGCGTTCTCAGCGTCGCGCGCGCTCGCCCTCTCCATGGTGCTGCTCGCGCTTACCGGCTGCGCGATGATCGTCAACAACTCGATCGGCAACACGATGCTCCAGACGAGCGCTCCCGATCATCTGCGCGGGCGGATCATGGGGTTCTACTCGTTCGTGTTCGTGGGCATGGCGCCGTTCGGGGCGTTTCTCTTCGGCGTCGTAGCAGAGCACATCGGTGTGCCGACCACGCTCGCGGCGGGTGGGGCGATTGTCGCGAGCGCGGTCATGGGCGCGGCGTGGTTGGCTCCGGAGATTCGAACGGCATAGAAGCGGCCAGGACCTGCTTTTTCTACATCCATTTCCGACGCTTGATCTCCGCGACAATCAGGTCCGCCGCGCCCGCAAACCCCAGCCGTTCCGCATTCAACACCAGATCGTACTGCGTGAGGTCCTGCCGGTCGCGGCCGTAGTGGGTCGTGACGTACTGGTCGCGGTGCTGATCGGTCTCGTCGATCACCTTATCGGCCTTCGCCGCATCCACGCCGAGCCGCTCGATCGCCACCTTCCTCCGGAACGGCTTGGACGCGACGACATAGACGTGCAGCGCATTCGGCCGCGTGGCGAGGATTGCCTGGGCGCCGCGCCCGACCAGCACGACGCGCCCCTCCGATGCCGCCTCCGTAATCACGCGTTCGGTCATCTGGGTCACCAGCTCTTCTTCGGTCTCGACGGGCACCTGGGTCTCACCGGTGATGAACATCTCGGGCGATGCCACCGCCAGCGTGCGGGCGAGGCGCTCGAGCAGCCCCGGGGCTCGCTCTTCGTGGCGCGCGACCTCGTCACGCGGCAGCCCGGCGAAGTGCGCGACCTGATCGACGAACTCGTTGTCGATCAGCGTCCAGCCCGTGAGCCGCTCGACCACGCGCCGTGCGATCTCCGATCCGCCGGAGGCGTACTGGCGCGTGATCGTGACGAGCGGTTTTACTGCGGCCGCAGATTCCGTCGGAGATCTCCGAGGTTGAGGATCGGCACTCCCCCCTGCGTCGGCACCAGAATCACCAGGTTGTTGCCCGTCTTCATGTCGCGCAGCACTTCGAGGTACTGCCGCATGAGCGCTTCGGGTGTCAGGGTCGTGTTCAGCAGCCGCTGCTGCTCGGCCTGCAGCCGCGCGACTTCGACCCGGTGCCGTTCCGTCTCGACCTGTTGCTCTTGCGCGATCTTGTTGTTGATCGCCTGGACGACCTGCGCGGGCGGCTGCAGGTCCCGCAGGAAGAACGCCGTCACGGTCGCGATGCGGAACGGCGGCCCGCCGGCGCGCGGTTGGGTCACGAGCGCCGAGTCGGTGAGTGCTTCCATGGTGTTGGCGATCTGCGTCCGCTTGGCGATGTCGTTGATGGAGTACTGGACCATCCCGTCACGAACGCCCTTTCGGATCGCGTTCAGGACGGCCCCGCGGATCTGGTCCTCGTCGCCGATTTCCGTGTAGATGCGCGGCGCCTGCTGCGGATCGATCTGCCAGCGGATCGAGACCTCGACGTGCATCCCCATCTGTTCGGAGGAGAGGGCTTCGATCTCCTCCACCTGAGCGCCGGCCGCGGGCCACTGTTCCTCGCGCGTCGAGAACCGCTCGACGGACGACCACGGCGAGACAAACCGGATACCAGCAAGCAGCGGTTTGGGATCGACCGTGCCGAACGCGTGCCGCACGCCCGCCTCGCCGGCATTGATGACCACCGTCGTCGCTCCGAGCATCGTGATGACGCCGATCACCAATGCGGCATAACTGAGCAGGCGCAACGTGCCAGTGATCGGCCGGCCGGCCGCCGTGTCACCGCGGACCGTGGCGGCGCCGAGGCGGAGGAAGAAGGCGACCGCGAGGAGTACAAGACCAAAGACGAGCTTGCCCATGGCGACTCCGGTATGTAAGAGAGATGAGGACTACGTGAACAGATTGGGTCCTGTTCCAGGTCCGGTGGGTCCCTTTCCGAACGGCGGTTTCTGCTCCGACCGCGCCCGCACGTACCCCAGCTCTTCGCTGCGTGCGATGCGCTTCTCGGCGACGAGCCCCTCGAGAATGAGCTCGCAGGCCGACACGACGGTGGCGGGATCCTTCTTGACGGCGAGCCCCACCTGATCGATCAGGTCGAGCAGACCGGGGACGACGGTGAAGCCCTTCAGGAGCGCCTCCGAACGCTCATCCGGCGTGACCTTGAGCGCGCCGCCTTCATCGAACCAATGCACGATGTCGTCTACGTTCGCGCCGCCGACCCGGCCCTCGAAGGTGCGGCCGGCGGCGCGGCGAATCAGATCCTTCGCGATCGTCTCCGAGCCCTGCAGCTCCCCCTCATACTCGAGCTCGAGCTTGCCGGTGATGGCCGGCAGCGCCGCGTACACGTCGGAAATGCGCGGCACCACCGTCTTTTCTTTCGTGACGATCGTGCGCCGCTCCGCATTCGAGAGCACGTTGTCGAGCACGCTGATCGGCAGCCGTTGCGACACGCCGCTGCGGCGGTCGACGCGCTTGTCCTCGCGCGCCTCGAATGCAATCCGCTCGACCAGCTCCGCCATGAAATCGGGGACGCGAATCGAGCGCGGACCGCCATTGCGATCGACCCATGCTTCCTGCTGGGTGATCGCCGTCCCGAGCTCGACGGTGAGCGGATAGTGGGTCGTGATCTCCGATCCGATCCGGTCCTTGAGCGGCGTGATGATCTTGCCCCGTGCCGTGTAGTCTTCGGGGTTCGCGGTGAAGACGAGCGCGACGTCCAGGTTCAGGCGAACCGGATAGCCTTTGATCTGGACGTCACCTTCCTGCATGATGTTGAAGAGCCCGACCTGAATCTTGCCCGCGAGGTCCGGCAGCTCGTTGATCGCGAAGATGCCGCGATTGGCCCGCGGCAGCAGGCCGAAATGCATCGTCAGCTCGTCGGACAGCAGATGCCCGCCGCGCGCGGCTTTGATCGGATCGACGTCGCCGATGATGTCGGCGATCGTGACGTCCGGCGTGGCGAGCTTCTCGACGAAGCGCAGCTCGCGCGGCAGCCACGCGATCGGCGTGCCGTCCCCGTGCTCGGCAATGAGCTCCCGTCCGTACTTGGAGATCGGCTCGAACGGATCGTCGTTGACTTCGCTGCCGGCGATGATCGGGATCTCTTCATCGAGCAGCGTGACCAGCTGGCGCAGGATGCGGCTCTTCGCCTGCCCGCGGAGGCCCAGCAGAATGAAATTGTGGCGCGAGAGAATCGCGTTGACGAGCTGCGGCAGGACGGTCTCTTCATACCCAACGATGCCCGGGAACAGCGGCGAGCCGTTCTCGAGCAGGCAGATCAGGTTCTCCCGCATTTCGTCTTTTACGGTGCGTTGGCGGCGGGCCGGGCTGGCCCACTCCGTCCGCTTCAGCTCACCGAGTGTCGTCGCTTGTGTCATGAGTTCGACATTAAACCATTCAACCCGTGCTCTGCAACCCTTGCGCGATCCCCCGCACGGTGGCCAGCAGCGCCCGGAACACGTCGTTGTCCGGCCGGCCGGCGGCGCGCCACCGCTCCAGCAGATCGATCTGTAACAGACTCATCGGGTCGACATACGGATTCCGTAACAAGATCGACCGCTGTAGCGCCGGGTCGGAGTCGAGCAGCGCGGTCTCGTGCTTCAACGCGAGCACGTTGGCGACCGTGCGATCGAACTCCGCCCGAATCCGCGGGAAGTAGCGGTCGCCAAGCTCGCCGGCGAGACCCGCGTAGCGTGCCGCGATCGCGAAATCGGCCGTGCCCAGCACCATCTCGACGTCGTCGATCAGCGCCCGCAGGAACGGCCATTCGCGGATCATGTCGTCCAATGCCGCAACGCCGTAGCGCTCCCGCGCGCGGTCCAGCGCGGTCCCCAGGCCATACCAGCCCGGCAGCAGATGGCGGCTCTGCGTCCAGGCGAACACCCAGGGGATGGCGCGCAGTGCCTCGATCTCGCCGGGCTCGTGGTCGGCAAAGCGAGTCGCAGGGCGGCTGCCGATCTCCATGCGCTGGATCACGTCGATGGGCGTCGCCCGCCGGAAGTATTCGACGAACTGCGGGTCGTCGTAGACGAGCGCGCGATACGCCGCGCGGCTGTCCTGGCCGATCGAGTCCATGATGCCGGTCCAGGTGGGCTCGCGCGCGTCGACGGGGCGGGGCAGGGCGGTGGCCAAGGCCACGGCGCTCATGGTCTGCTCGAGCGTGCGCAACGCGATGCCGCGCAGCCCGTACTTCGCATTGATGGCCTCGCCCTGTTCGGTCATACGGAAGCGGCCGCGGATCGAGCGGGCCGGCGCGCTCAGAATCGCGCTCGTGATCTTGCCGCCGCCGCGGCTGACGGTGCCGCCCCGGCCGTGAAAGAACGTGAGATCGACCGCCGACTGCTCCGCCGTCTGGACGAGCGCCGCCTGCGCCCGATACAAGGCCCAGCGCGCCGCGCCGATCCCCGCGTCCTTGTTGCTGTCGGAGTATCCGATCATCACCATCTGGTGCATGCCACGTGCGGCGAGGTGCGCCCGGTAATAGGGCTCCTCGAACAGCTCCCGCGTGACGGCGGGCGAGCCCTCGAGATCGGTCACCGTTTCGAACAGGGGCGCGACGTCCAGTGGCACGTGGCTTCCGGTTGCCAACCCGCCCCACCGGGCGAGGACGAGCACGGAGAGGACATCATCGGCGCCCTGCGCCATGCTGATGATGTAGGGTCCCACAGCGTCGGGCCCGTAGCGCACGCGGCAATCGGCGATGGCCTTGAAGACCTCGAGCGTTCGCGTCGCCTCGGCGTCCGGTGACGCGGACGGCGTCTCGCCCCGCTCGAGCACCAGGCGCAATCGCGCCAGACGCTCGGCTGGAGGGCGTGCAGGCCACGTCGAGTCGCCAAGGAGCGTCCCGACCACCGCGCGATGGACATGCGAGTGCTGCCGCACGTCGATCGTGGCCAGGTGAAAGCCGAACGTCTCGACGCGACGCAGCAGCCGCAGCACGCCGAACAGGCCGGCGTGCTCGCCGCGGTGCGCGCGCAAGCTCGCGTTGACCACGCCCAGGTCACGCTCGAGCTCGGCGGCGGAGACATAGCCGGCCGAGTCATCGCGGCGCGTCGCCTCCAGGCGCGCCGCCATCAGGCCGAACAGCACGCGGTAGGGCATGTCGTGATAGCGCGCGGGAATCGCGGCCAGCGCCTTGGGGAACTGGGCGCGATAGGCCGTGACGCGCTCGCGCACGTCGTCGCTCACGCCCGTCCGGGCTCCCGATTGCGACAGCCGGCGCGACAGCTCCCTGGCCTCTCGGGCGTAGCGCTCGAGCACCAGCTCGCGTTGCCGCGCGAGCGCGCCACGCAGCGTGTCGGCGCCGACGTTGGGATTGCCGTCCATGTCGCCGCCAACCCAGGAGCCGAAGCACACGGCCCGCCCGCCACCGGCGGGCACCTCGATGTCGTACTTGCCGCGCACGGCCTGCTCGAATTCTTCGTAGAACGGCGGCACGATGCGGTAGACGACGTCCGTCAGATAGAACAGCACGTTCTCCAGCTCGTCCATCACCGTGGGCCGCGCGGAAGGCTGCGGATCAGTCTGCCAGGTGGCGGTGACCTCCTCGCGGATCCGCGCCAACGCGGCCCGCTCTTCATCGGGTGTGCGCGACGGATCGAGCCGCTCGACCAGCAGCCGGCCGATCACCTGCTCCTTTTCGAGCAGGGTGCGCCGGGTCGCTTCGGTGGGGTGCGCGGTGAAGACCGGCTCGATGCGCAGCCGCTGGAGCAATGTCGCGGCCTGGGGTGGTGTGACGCCCGCGGCGGCGAGCCGGCGAGCCATGTCGGCGAGACTGCCCTCCTGCGGATCGCTCGCGCTGCGCAGATAGTCGCGGCGGCGCCGGATGCGGTGAATCCGCTCGGCGAGATTGACGACTTCGAAGTAGGTGGTAAACGCGCGGACCAGCGTCTCGGCATCGTGCGGCGGCAGGCCGCGCAGCAGCGCGTGGAGCTCATCGTCGGCGCCGGCAATCGCGGCGCGCCGCGCGCGCTCCACGAGCTGGAAGAAGGCATCACCACACTGCTCGCGCAGCACGTCGCCGACGAGTGCGCCCAGCGTGCGGACGTCGTCCCGCAATTGCGCGTCCTTCGGTGCAAACTCGACGTCGCGGCGTCTGCCGCTCAGGAGCTTCCCCCTCCCCCTCCTCCTCCCTCGGGTGGTGTAAAGAGGCGCGCCGCCGCCACCCCCCATGCGGGGAGATCGACCGATGCTCGACCGTCACCGCCTACCGCAATCGGATCGCCGTTCTGCTCGACGAGCGTCGTGTGACGCGCGAGCTTGAACGCATACCCCGCGGGCCACATGCCGACGGTGTGCGGCTGCCCGGTGACATCGAGCAGTTTTACGATGACACCCTCACCATCGTCTGCAGGTTTTGCGCCGACCACCATCACACCTTTGTCGGCGTAGAACACCGCGCGGTCTTTTGCGATCAACGGGCCGGGCGTGTCGTTCGTGTACGATGGGCTGACGTACAGCGGCTCACAGGCGGCCCAGCCGCGGCGCACCGGTTCCGCCGCGTCTCCGGGCGCGAGCAGCGAGATCCTGAACCGGAACGTACACGCGCCGCCCTGGGACGCCGCGTAGTTCGTGTGCCAGTAGTTGTTCATCGCGTAGGCGAGCAACGTGCCGTCCGGCACGATGGTGCGTCGCCACGCGCCGCGGAACAGATCGTTCAGCGTGAACAGCGGCGTATCGGGGCCGCTCCAGAGCACGCCGTCGGTTGACTCGTGCAGCCAGACCCAGTGCGCGTGACAGTACCAGTCGCGGCAGCTGCCGGGTTGCTGATCCTTGTCGACCGCCATCCGGCCGAGCGGGACTTCGACATCGACGGCGGGCTTGAGGAACGCGAAGGGGAACGCGACGTACAGCGCTTCTTTCGCGAACGTCGCGGTCTTGACGATGCGATTCTCGATGTCGACCCAGGGCAGCTCATCGTACAGCGTCACAATCGAGGTGATGGCGGGGAAACCGTCGAGCGCGCGCTCGACCAGGAGCCGCACGCCGATGCCTGGCAGGCGTTCTCGGCGGCACCGCACGAACTTGGCCTGCGTCAGCTGGAGCTGCGCGGGATTCTTCAACTCGTCGCGATTGCCCGAGGTCCAGAGTGCGCTGTGCTCGCCGCCGCGCGCGTAGACGAGCTGGTTCAGACCGGACCAGTCCGAGGGTTTCACGCGCTCTTTGCCGTCGGGACCGGTCAGCGAGCGAATCGCTCCGGTCGCCGGATCGAGCTGGACCGTGAACCCTCCCGCCTTGGCATCGAGCGTCTCGCCCTCGGCCGCGGGAGGGCGGGGAGCGCCCCGGTCCGACTCGGTGAGCGCGAGGTAGCCGAGCGGGGGGACTTCGCGGAACAGCACGAGCGCGTCGCCGTCGTCGAGGTCGACGGACGCGAGCTCCTTGCCATCGAAGCTCAGCGACTTGCCGGCGCCGCCCGGTACGCGCGCGACGTCGGTGCGCTCCCACGCCCCCGCGTTGAAGACGAGACGGCCCCGGCCGGTACGCGAAGCACGACCGAGCCGCAGCAGGCCATCGCTGAGATAATCACGCGCCGCGGCGGCGCTCGAGTCGATGAAGCGCTTTTTGTAGGCCCACTGCGCCACGGTCTGGCGCGATGTCGGGGCGCTGACGCTTTCGTCCGCGCCCCAGGTGTGCTCGCCGAACAGCAGGAGGTCCCGCCACATCGCGGCGCGGGCATCGGCGCGGCTGCGCCGGCGCGCCGGCGCATCATCGTCGCGCGGCTCGATCCGGTCGTCCCACAGCGCGACGATCTCGGATGCGCGGGCCGCGAGCTGCGCGGACCGGAATTCCGCCAGCTCCGCCGCGGTTGAGGCTGCGCCGTCCTCCCAGTAGAGACCGGTGTCGCCGCGCCGCACGGGAATCTTGCTGCCGTACCGCCGCTCGATGTCGCGGAAGAAATCGTCCGCGCGGCCGGTGACGATGCGTGGCCACGTGAACCGGCGGGCGAACTCCTGCACGTTGGCGACGATGGCCTCCTTCAGAGGAGCGTTGTCCTGCCAGTCGGCGCCGTACAGCAGCGCGGTGTCATACGGCCAATTCTGGGCCAGAAATGCAGGCTGAGTGAGGAGCCAGTCGGACAGGCGGTGGCCCATTTCGTCGGGCCCGACATCGAAGCCGAAGCGCGTGCCGTCGCCGTAGTGGTGCGCGCGCCAATGGAGGACGCGGCTGCCGTCGGGTCCCTCCCAGTAGTAGAGCTGCGGGTAGGGGGTGTCCCCCCCTTCAGCCCCGGAAGCGGGCAGCAGGGGCACGGCGCGCTCAGGGTTTGGACCACTGGCCAGGTACTTCACGCCACTGGCAGCGAGCAGCATCGGGAACGTCAGCGTTTGCCCGGGCACGTCGGTGATTTGCGCGGAGGCAAACGTCAGACCGCGTTCGCGCGCGAGCTTGCCCGCAGGCCAGACGAGCCGGGCGAAGGTGTCGTGATCGAGAATGCCGGTGAGCATGTTCGCGAACAGCGCCTGCCATCCGATCTTGCCGTCACGGATCGCCTGCACCAGCGCGTCGCCCGCCTCCGGGGAGCGGTCCTCGAGGTACGACAGCACCTGCAGCGCGCACTCGGCGGTGAAGTGAAAGTCTCGATGCGTGGAGGTCCATGCGAGTGCCGCGTCGAGATTCTTGCGATGGATTTCGAGCGCGCGCTCCTGCAGGTCGGTGTAGCCGACGTCGGTGTGGATCGACGGGAGCCAGTACAGCGTCCAGCGTTTCGCCGGGGTGAGGCGGAGCTTGCGCCGCGCCGCGCGATCCCGTCCCACCTCGACGTCGATTTGAAAATCGGATGGCTCCGAGAGCGGGACCCAGACTTCGCCGCTCAACGCGACGCCCGGCGGCGTCGGCAACAGCCCCGCCGTGCCGACGAGCGCGCCACGCCGGTCCGTCACGCGCGCGCGCGCCGCGGGCGCGCTGAGTCCGGACACGGTGATGCGGACCAGGTTCTTGCGTCCCTCGGGCTGCTGGAACAGCGCCGTGGGCCGCGCCTCGACGACCGGCTGCTGGTCCCTGCGCCGCCCGAGGGTCATCCATCCGGCGAGCGTGGAGAGGTGGCCGAGGAATGTGCGACGATCAGAAGGCAGCATAATTCCTATAACTTAGCGCAGCTTGACTGCACAGGTCTCCTATGTACGTTTCGCCGTCGTTCAAGCCCCCCGTACCTAAACAGGAGCTCGCATGAAGCGCATCGCTTTGGCTGTGGCGGTCGTCGTCATGGCTGCAGGAGCGTGCAAGAAGGCGCAGAACAGCAATGCCGCCGCCGACAGCTCGTCGATGAGGATGGCGGATTCGATGAAGATGGCACCCGCTGATACGACGCACATGATGGCGGACACGTCGAAGGCGCACATGGCGGCCCCCACGCCGCCCCCGGCGGCGGCTCCGGCGAAGCCGGCGGCGAAGCCCGCGACGCGGCGTCGTCCGTAGCGTCGCGAAGATTGTAGAAGGGCTCAAGCCCGGGCGCCGCCCGGGCTTTTTGTTTCCCGCACCGACCGCACGATTGCGGAGCGCGTGTCGAGCGGCGGCATCCAACCCAGCTCGCGGCGGATGCGCTCGACGGAGTAGGGGTTCTCGCCGAGAATGAACGACATCGCCGAATTCCCGAGCGCCGTGTAACGACCTGGCAGCACCAGCCGCATCACAAGGCTCCACACTTTCACGCCGATCCGGATCACCGCAACCGGCACGGGAATCGCGAGCGGCCTGAGTCCTAACGCGTGGGCGAACGCTGCGAAGAATTCACGCTGCGTCAGCAGCGGCGCGGCGTCGCGGGTGACGTTGTAGGCGCGGAATCCCGGTTCGGCGGGCCGGTCGAGCGCGGCGAGAATGGCGGAGGCCACGTTGCCCGCATACACGCACGACAAGTGATTCGTTCCGGGCCCGATGTGCGGCAGGAATCCGCGCCGGAGATTGGCGATCAAGCGGCGCGTGAAGAGCATGTCGCGCTCGCCATAGATGACGTTGGGCCGGATCGCAATGACGGACATCCCGCCCTGTGCCGCTTCCTGCTGCACCAGCTGTTCTGCCGCGCGCTTGGTACGCGCGTAGAAGTCGGAGCTGGGAAGGGGCTGAAAGGGATAGTCCTCGGTGACGCCTCGTGCGCCCGCCTCGTAGACGTTGGCGCGGCCGTACACCGCGACGGTCGAGATATGAATGAGGCGCGCTCCCGTCCGGCGGGCGGTCTCGATCGCGAGGCGCGTGCCACCGACGTTCACACGCGTGAATTCGTCGAACGAGTCGTGCGAGGCCACGCGTGCCGCGGCGTGGATGATCGCGTCCACGCCTTGCGACGCACGCTGCCATGTATTGGGGTCGGTGACGTCGCCGACGATCGATTCGGCGCCGAAGGCTTCGACGACTGCCCGCGAGTGTTCCCTTACCAGCGCCCGCGCGGGAGGTTGCGCACCCCGTGACCGCAGCGCGTCGAGCACGTGGGTGCCGACGAGCCCGGCCGCACCGGTGACGAGAACCCTCACGCGGGGCCGACGTGCGGCGCGTCGAAGGGCAGGGCTACCACGCGGGCCTCGCGCCCAGCCGCCCGCACCGGGGCGCCCACCGGCACCTCGCGCCGCACGATGGCGAGGCCGACCCAGCGCCCGAGCACCGATCCGCCGCCGTCCGGCAGCCAGGCGATGCTGGTAACGCGCCCTACCTCGTGCTCCTCGTGCGTGACCGCGCTCCACCCCGTCGCCGGCGCCGCGGGGGGATCGGCGTCGAACAGCAGGCCGCGGAGCTGGCGGTTGGCATGCCCCCGGAAATGCAGGCGGCTCACCGTCTCCTGGCCGGTATAGCAGCCCTTCGTGTACGACACGCCGCCGATTTCATCGAAGCGCACTTCCTGCGGAATCGTCTTCTCGTCGACCTCCGAGTTCAGCCGCGGCCACCCCGCGAGGATGCGCGCCAGCTCCAGCGCTTGCGATGTGGCGTCATGCGCGCCGGCCGCACGCAGCCGCCCCCGCATCGTGTCTCGCCGATCAGCGGCGAGCGTGATCTGAAAGACGAAAGGAGGCTGGGTCGCCTCGCTCGTCCGCGCGACCTCAATCGTTACACCACCCACCGATCCTTCGATGGCGTGATTCGGCCCCGGCGGGATCGGGATGCCCGCCGCCCCCATCACCGCAACGGCGTGCGCTCCCGCGACGCGCAGCACCGCGGTCTCGTCCGTGCGATCGGTGGCGCGCGCGAGCCGCGGCGGGACCGAGCGCTGCAAAATCAGCATCGCGCGCTCACGACCCTCCGCCGGCACGGTGAACCGGACGCGCGGCCCCGCGCGCGCCGCCCAGCCATCGACCACGATCATTCCTTTGGGAGTGAGCAGCGCGCCGTAGACGAATGCGCCATCGCCAGGGTTCTCGATATCGCCGGTGAGCAGGCCCTGAAAGCACGTGATCGCGCCCTGTCCGGCTCCCACCAGCTCAATCGTGCCGACCTCGGCGGGCGCCACGATTGCGCCGGCGCGCAGCTGATCGACGATTTCCGCGGGCACCGCGTCCCGCTCGAGCCGCGTCACCGTGGCGCTCGGCGCGCTGGGAAAGACGTCGCTCACAGGCCCGCCAGCTCTCCGGCGCTGTGCCCGGCGAAGGAATCCCAGACGAGCGCGGCACCCCGGCCCTCGAGCGTGCGCGACGGGTGATTCGTGGTGAGCATCACGCACGCCATACCCGCGGCGCGCGCCGCCTGAAGTCCCGGCACCGAATCCTCGATCACCACACAGGCGTCCACGGCAATGCGGCGCTTGGCATCGAAGGCCTTGTGGGCCGCGAGGTAGGGGGCGGGATCGGGCTTGCAGCGCGCGAGGTCGTCCGCCGCGATGATGATCTCGAAGCTCGGCCGTAGTCCCGTCTTGCCCAGCACGTGATCGATTTCCCGGCGCAGTGCACCGGACACGATGCCCAGACGGAATCGTTGTCCCGCATCGCGGACGAATTCGGGGGCGCCTTCGACCAGCCGCAGTGAGGTGGCGACAAGCTCCAGATAGAGTTGTGACTTCTTCGCGACGAGGTACTGCAGCAGCTCGGTCGTCACCGTGCGCTGGGCACGCCGGTATGCCTCGACAAAGCCGCTGCGATCGTCCAGGCCCAGATAATTGGCGTAGTACTGTTCGCGCGTCAGCGTGATCCCTTCAGCCGCGAGCACCCGCTGCAGCGCCTCGCAGTGCTGCGACTCATCGTCCACCAGTACGCCGTTGAAGTCGAACAAGACCGCCTCGGTCACAACGTTTCCTTGAGCCAAGCCACGACGGCCGGCCAGCACGCCGTCCGCGCCTGTTCGCCCAGCACCAAGTCCCGGTGTGATAACCCGGGCGCGATGGCGAGGGTCTTGCGCGCGGCACCCACTCGGTCGACGACCTGCTGGCACGCCTTGGGGGGCGCAAATATCCAGTCGGATCCGCCGGCCACGCCGAGGTACGGCGTGTTCAGCGCCGCGAGGCCCGCAAAGTAGTCGAAGCCATCGGTCCCGAGCCATCTGCCTCGCACGTTCCACTCCATCCATTCGGCGATGATCTCCGCGGCCTCGTCTTCGTTCCCGAAGCGCAGGTAGCGCGCGGGGAATCGCCCGAGGAGCCGCGACACCGCCATCGTCGCGGCGGCGAGGGTACGCCGCACCGGGCCGAGTCGCCGTGGTCCCGGCGTGCCCAGCGTGACGATGCCACGAATCGGTGCGGCGGCTGCCACGCGCGCGAGCCAGCACAGCCCCGCGGCCCCGCCGGCGGAATGTCCGATCCACGCGAGCGGCGCGCCGTCCGTTTCCTCTCGCACGCGGGCGACGAACGTGGGCGTGTCGTGGAGCACCCAGTCCTCGAACGTCCAGGCCCCGCGCCGCGGTTCGCGCGCGCTTTCCCCGTGATGGCGCAGGTCGGCGAGCCAGACGTCGAGCCCCGCGGCACCGAGGAAATGCGCCATGCCGCCGGCCGCCGTTCCGTCTGAGGAACGGAGCCAGAACCGATGGTTCGTGAAGGCGCCATGGACGAGCAGCACCGCCGGACGCCCGTCGCGAAATGCCCGCAGCCGGTGCAGCGCCAGCTCGACGCCGTCCGGGGTCGTGAGCCGCCGCGCGCCCCCGGTCATTCGTAACGCCCGGCGGCGCGGTAGGCGTCGTCGAGCAGCTCCACGGGATGTCGGGCGCGCGCGCGAATGCCGGCGGCCGCGAGGCCCGCGCCGAGCTGCATGAGGCAGCCCGGGTTTCCGGTGGCCACGACCTGCGGCGCCGCTTCACGCAGGCGCTCGATCTTCGTGGCGAGCACGGCGCGCGACATTTCGGGCTCGAGCAGCGTGAACAGTCCGGCGGAGCCGCAGCACTCGGCGGCACCGGGGACGGGGACGAGCTCGAGCAGCGGAATCGCGGCGAACAACTTGAGCGGCGCCGCGGCGAGGCCCTGGGCGTGCAGCAGATGGCACGGCGGATCGTACGCGACGTGCAGATCGAGCGGAGCGCCCGGTGCGGGCGCGGGCGCGAACAACTCCGTCACGTCCTTCACCCGAGCGGCGAACCGTTGGCTGCGTGCATCTCCCAGGAGGCGCCCGTAGTCCTTCATCAAGGCCCCACAGCCGGCGCTGTTGACGACGATCGGCTCCGTGCCGTCGCCGAACGCCGCGACGTTGGCGCGAGCCAGGTCGAGTGCGTGCTCGTGCAGGCCGGCATGAGCGTGCAACGCACCGCAGCAGACCTGGCCACTGATTTCCTGGACGGCATACCCATTCACGGCCAAGGTGCGCACGGTAGCAGCGTGAACGTGAGAGAACAGGCCCTCCATGACGCAGCCTCGGAATAAAAGGGCGGCGAGTGGCGGCGAAGGGCGGAGAAGGGCGGCAGGGGCAACTTGGCGGGCTTTTGCCGCCTTCCGCCGCCCTCCACCGCCCTGCGCCGCCCTTGTTGCAGCCAGCATCCCCATCGCAAACCCCAGCCGTCCCCAGCCAGCGAGCAGTCGCGGGAGTCCAGTCGCCCGCAGCACCCGCGCAAACCAGTAGACCACCCCGCTGACACCTGGCGTCGTCAGTGTCCACAAGGCGAGGCGGGCGAGGCGGGAGACGCCCCGTGCCGCGGTGATTCGCGCGCGCGCCGCTTCTAGGCCGTGGCCGTACTGCACGCCCGACGGGCAGACCGGTTCGCAGCCCCGGCACCCCAGGCAGCGGTCGAGATGATAGAAGAGGGCAGGGTCGGTTGCGGCGATGTCGCCGCGCTCGAGCCCCCGCATCAGCTCGATGCGGCCGCGTGGTGAGTCGGCTTCGTCGCCGGTGGCAAGAAACGTCGGACACGCTTGAAGGCAAAACCCACAATGGACACATGCGTCGAGCCCTTCGAATCCCCCTCGTCCCTCCGTCATGAGCCTTCTGTGGCGACGACGAGAGCACCTCCGGGATCGAACGTGCGCCGCAGGCCGGTGACGAGCGGGCCGACCCCCTCACGGTACGCTCCGAAGTGACCGACGGCGCCACGCAAGGGCCAGGGGGCGCGCTCGAGCGTGAGCGGGACTTCGAGGCCCGCGAGCGTGCGGCGCAACCGCTGGAGCCGATCGATGCTCGCCTCACCGGTCCAGCGGATCGCGCCGGCTGCCGGAGACGCGGAGATCCACTCGTCTCCCAGCTGATGCTGCAGCAGATCGAGCAGCTCGTCGCTCGCGGTGGGGACGCCGGCGATGCGGAACGTGACCGGGCGGACCGCGAACCCTTCCGCCAGCCGCATCCAAAACGCGTGTGCCTCTTCGGCGCGGAGCGCCGTGAAGCGGCCGCCGCCGCTTGCGGCGCCGAGTCCCGCCTCGTCGGCCGCCACGAGCGCCGGCGATCCCGCGAGCCGGACGCCCAAGACCCAGCGCTCACGCCGCGCGAGCGCGGGAGAGACGAGCTCCAGTGCGGCGGGGGTCAGTCCTGCGGCCGCAACGTCTTCGCCGACCTGCGTCAGGTCTTCGCGCGCGCCTTCGAGCAGATAGGTCACGTCGGCGCGCGGCAGCGTGCGCAGCCGCAGATGCACGAGCACGATCACCCCAAATGCGCCGAATCCGCCCGCCTGCAGCCGGGTGAGATCGTAGCCCGCCACGTTCTTCATGACGCGCCCGCCGCTCTGCACCATGCGGCCGTCCCCCGTCACGAAGGTCACGCCCAGCAGATGATCCTTGATCGGGCCAAAGCCGTGCCGCAACGGGCCGGCCGACGCGGTCGAGACGACGGAGCCGAGCGTGCGGCCCGCGAGACCGGGCGGATCGATGGCGAGCCAGGCCCCGCGGTCGGCGAGCTGCTGGCGCAGTTGATCGAGTCCGATCCCCGCTTCGGCGGTCGCGGTGAGGTCGGATGGCTCGATCGCGGGAATGCGGTCGAGCCGCCGCGTCGTCAGCGCGAGATCGGCCGGCGCGTCGCTCGGCAGCCAGGTGCCGGCGCCCTCGATGCGCACGCGCCAGCCCTCCTGATGGGCGGTGCCGAGCAGCAGCGCGACGGCGTCGGGCGAGCCGGGGGCGATGCGCGGGACGCGGTCGGGGGCGGCCTCTAACACCGCGCCCTCACCCAGTAAAGCCGTGACTTTCTCGAGAATGGTCATGGCACAGGCTCTAATGCGGAATTGAAGCCTGCAGTGTCATTTCGCATTCCGAATTTCGCATTTCGAATTGATGTCCATTCACGACACGCGTGCACGGGCACGACTTTGCCGGGATTGACCCGCTCGTCAGGATCAAACACGAGCCGCACGGCGTGCATCGCTCCCAGCGACTCCGCGTCGAAGATCAGCGGCATATACCGCAACTTGTCGATGCCGATACCGTGTTCGCCAGTAATCGTGCCGCCGACCGCAATGCACGCCAGCATGATCTCGGCGCTGGCTACCTCGACCCGCTGCTTGACCTCCGGATCGGTCGCGTCGAACGAGATGTTGGGGTGCAGATTGCCGTCGCCGGCATGGAAGACATTGCTGACGACGAGGCCGTAGTGAGCGGCGATCGTGGAGATCGTTTCGAGCACGTCAGGGAGCGCGGAGCGGGGGACGACGGCGTCCTGGACGACGAGATCGCGCGACAACCGGCCCATCGCTCCGAACGCCTTCTTACGTCCCTGCCACAGGCGCTCGCGCTCAGCCTCGCTGGCCGCTGATCTTACGGATCGCGCCCCCGATTTCCGGAGCAGCTCCGTGACCACGTCTGTCTCCGCGATCACGGCGTCCGTGTTGCGGCCGTCGATTTCGACGAGGAGCACGGCCGCCGCATCGCGCGGGTACCCGGCGGCGTAGACCGAATCTTCGACGGCCCGGATGCAGGACTGGTCCATCATCTCGAGCGCCGCGGGCACGATGCCGGAAGCGATGATGCCGGAGACCGCTTCGCCGGCGGTCCTGAGTGGGGTGAAGTCAGCGAGGAGTGTTCGCACCGCGCGCGGCAAGGCCATAAGACGCACGGTGATTTTGGTGGCGATGCCGAAGTTGCCCTCGGAGCCGACGAACAGGCCGACCAGGTCCGGTCCCCACGGCTCGCCGGCGGCGCTGCCGAGTTCCACGAGCGAGCCATCGGCGAGCAGCACCTCGAGGGCGAGGATGTGGTTCGCCGTGACCCCGTACTTGAGGCAATGTGGTCCGCCGGCATTCTCGGCTACGTTGCCGCCGATGGTGCACGCGCTCTGGCTCGACGGATCGGGTGCGTACTGCAGGCCGTGGGGCCGCGCGGCGGCGCCGAGTTTCGCGTTCACGACGCCGGGCTCGACGACCGCGTACCGGTTGTCCTTGTCGATTCGCAGGATCCGATTCAGCCGCGTCAGGACCACGAGCACCGAGCCTTCGTCCGCCAGCGCCCCGCCCGACAGCCCCGTCCCCGCGCCGCGCGGCACGAACGGCACGCCCAGTGCCGCGAGCAGCCGTACGACAGCGATCAACTCTTCGCGAGTGCCGGGGAGAACCACGAGATCAGGGACGCGACGGTGAGTGGGCAATCCGTCCATCGAGTACACCACGCGCTCCGCGCGCGCTTCACGCACGTGTTTCTCGCCAACAATGGCGGCGAGATCACGAGCCAGGGCGGAGGGCATGCTATATAGTAGTCAAAAGGGGTCAGGACAGACTGTCCTGACCCCCTATCTAGTGCGTTGGCGCGCTTAAGCCGCTCGCCAGAATCCTTTGAGCGCTTTCCCGTCGGGCGACTCGCGCAGCTTCTCAAATGCCCGCTCTCTAATCTGACGGATCCGTTCACGCGTGACGCCCATGAGCGCGCCGATTTTCTCGAGCGTCATCGCTTCGCTGCCCTCTTCGAGTCCGTAGTAGAGATAGAGAATCTTGCGTTCGCGCGGCGTGAGGTACTTCTGGAAGATCCGGTCGATGAACTCGCGCATCAACTTGCCGTCGGTGCGCTCCTCGATCTCGCCGCCTTCCTGACCCGCGAAGCGCTCACCGAGCGTCGCGGCATCCTTGTCGGTGCGATCGACCGGCGCGTCGAGCGAGAGCTCCGCGGCCGTCATGCGGCGCGCGGTGCGGACGTTCTCGACACTGTCTTCGAGGGCCTGCGCGATTTCGTTGTCGGTTGGCTCGCGACCGAGCTCCTGCGACAAGTACGTCTCGGTGCGGCTCATGCGGATCAGTTGCGAGTTCTGATTGAGCGGAATGCGTACGCTCCGCGTCTGCTCCGCCAGCGCCTTCAGCACCGCCTGGCGAACCCACCACACCGCGTACGAGATGAATTTGACGCCCTGATCGGGATCGAACTTCTTGACCGCCTTGAGCAGGCCTTCATTGCCGATGGCGACGAGCTCGGAGAGATCGAGACCGTGACCCTGATATTTTTTTACGTAGGAGATGACAAATCGGAGATTGGCTGTGACCAAACGCTCGGCCGCTTTTTCGTCGCCTCGTTGCACTCGACGTGCCAGGCGACGTTCTTCAGCGGGATCTTTGATGAGAGGAAGCTTTTGGATGTCTTGCAGGTATTGGTCGAAGGCTCCGGAGGGGGTGGTGCGGAAAAACGCCTTCGCCTTGCCGGCATTCGACCTCGCCATGCGCGACTCCCCTTGAAACGCGAAGTTGGTGTGGATACGACGGGCGAAGCCGCCGCTAGGCCACCTAAACCACGCGCCAATATAGGGTTTCCCGCAAATAGGTGCAAATAAACCCAGTTTTCCACATCACAAATTATTTGGTGTGTAGGGATTCCCCCGTTTGTCCACTATCCACAGACCCTGTGGATAGTGCGTCCGAAGACCGATAACCATATGTGCGGTCACTCAATCCGAAGGATGAGTTCTCGCTTGTGGAGACGTGGAAAGGAATGTGGGCTACGTGTTGACCAGGACCTGACGAATCGTCGCTTCATCCACGGCGACCGTCCACCCGTGACCGTCGTCACCATGCGCCGCGCCGATCGCGCGCGGCAGCGCAAGACGAATTTCACCCGCGCGCACCTTCTTGTCGGCGCGCATTGCGGCGATCAAGTCGTCCACCTGACTCGCATCGGGCCGCTCGACCGGCAAGTGCAGCCGTTCCAGCACCGCGCGAATGCGCTGCGAGGTGCCCGCCGCCGCGATGCCGAGCGTCTCGGCGAGCCGGCCCTCGTACACCATCCCGATCGCCACCGCTTCGCCGTGCAGCACCTCGTACTGCGAGGTCGCTTCGATCGCGTGTCCCACGGTGTGACCGAAATTCAGAATGGCGCGCTTCCCCTTTTCGCGCTCGTCCTCGGCCACGACCGCCGCCTTGATCTCGACCGAGCGGCGCACGACGCGCTCGAGCGCCGGCGCGTGCTTTGCGAAGATCGCGGCGTACTCGGCTTCGAGAAACGCGAAGTACTCCGCGTCGGCCATCGCGCCATGTTTCACCGCCTCGGCGAGTCCCGCGGCGAGCTGCACGCTCGACAGCGAGCCGAGCAGCTCCGGGTCGGCGACGACGACGCGTGGCTGGTGAAAGGCGCCGAGCAGATTCTTGCCCGCGGGGACGTCCACCCCGGTCTTGCCGCCGATCGAGGAGTCGATCATCGCGAGCAGCGACGTCGGCACCTGTACCAGTGGGACGCCGCGGAGGTAGGTCGCCGCGACGAAACCGGCGAGATCGTTCACGACGCCGCCGCCGAGCGCGATCACCGCGCAGTCGCGCCCCAGATGGGCCGCGAGCATGCGGTCGGAAAGCGACGCCCAGGTATCGCGCGTCTTGTTCGATTCGCCGCCAGGGAACGTGAGCAGCTCCGCCCGATCGCCGATAGCCGATAGCCGCGTGACCAGGTCCTCGCCGTAGAGCTTCCCGACATGCGAATCGGTGATCAGCGCGTACGCCGCCGCGGGGCAGTACTCCGGCAGGATCGTGTCGAGTTGGTGGACAAGCCCCGAGCCGATCAGGATGTCGTAGGAGGCGTCCCGCGTCTCGACGAGCGGGACGCGGATCGTCACCACGGCGTGTCGCCGCGGCCGACGAACTTGTTGACCGCGCGCGCGAGAACGAACAACAGATCGGAGAGGCGGTTCAGGTACTTCACGATCTCCGGATTCACCTTCTGGCCGCGCGCCAGCTCGACGATCGTACGTTCCGCGCGCCGGCACACCGTGCGCGCCAGGTGGAACGCGGCCGCCTTGGGGGAGCCGCCGGGAAGAATAAAATTCTTGAGTGGTGGAAGGTTCGCTTCGTGGCCGTCGATGCCCGCTTCGAGCGCCAGCACGCGTGCCCCGTCGAGGCTCGGCGCCTTCAGCTTTGCCGGATCGGG
>DATLXS010000231.1:0-68557 GCA_035575675.1 Gemmatimonadales bacterium | reverse complement strand
ATGGCGGTCGGCGCCGCGGGGTTTGAAACGATAAGTTGAAGGGAATGCTCTCCCTCCTTCGGTTTGTTTGCGTCCTCCAGGGCGCTAGCCGCGACTCCGCCGTGTACGATTTCGCGCCTGCCCCGCTGACCCGGTTCGAAGTGCTCACGGGGAAAGCGGGCCTCCTCGGCTTCGCCGGCCATGAGCATCTGATTCAGGCGACGAGTTTCTCTGGGCGCATCGTCTGGTATCCGGATCAGCCGGCGGCGTCGCACGTGAGTGTGTCGGTGGCGACCGACCGCCTCGAGGTGGTGACGCCACCCGACACGGCCGAAATCCGCAAAGTGGGCGCCGCCATGCGCGAGGATGTGTTGGACGTGGCGCACTATCCAGAGATCACGCTTGTCGCTCCCGTGGTGGCGCGCGGGGGCGACACGCTGCACCTCGAGGCCGCGCTCACGATCAAGGGCAACACGCGCGGGATCCCTCTCAGCGTACGCGTCAACATCGGACCCGACACGCTGCGCGCGAGCGCCACGTTCACGATCAAGCAGACCGATTTCGGAATCCGGCCCTACCGCGGCGGACCCGGCGGCACGGTGCGCGTGGCGGATCGCGTGACGTTCACGATCGAGGCGGTCGCGCTGCGGCACAGATGAGCGTCGTCTGGTCGCCGACCACCCGCTATCTCGAGCGCAGCCGGCTGCGCCGCTTCGCCGAGGCCCACGGGCATCACGATCTTCCGTCGCTGCAGCGCTGGTCGGTCGAAGACCAGGACGGCTGCTGGCGGGCCGTCGAACGGGACGTCGGCCTGATCTGGCGTACTCCCTACCAGCGGGTGTTCGACTCCTCGCGGGGAATCCCGTGGACCACCTGGTGGGTCGGCGGCCGGATGAACTTCGTCGCCTCGGCACTCCGCCACGATCCCTCGCGCCCCGCAATCATCTTCGAAGGCGAAGAAGGCATCACCCGGCATCTGACCTATGGTGAGCTGACCGCGGCGGTGCGGCGCTGCGCCGCGGGTCTGCGGTCCCTTGGCGTCAAGCCGGGGGACCGCGTGGGCATCTTCCTCCCGCTGACGCCGGAATGTGCGATCGCCATCCTCGCCGTAGGCGCCATCGGCGCGATCTACACTCCCATCTTCTCGGGCTATGCCAGCGACGCGATCGCGGGTCGGCTGCGCGACTGCGAAGCCAGTGTGCTCATTACGGCCGACGGGTTCCTGCGGCGCGGGCAGGTGATACAAATGAAGGAGACAGCGGACGCCGCGGTGGACGCGGCGCCCAGCGTCCGCACGGTGATCGTCGTGCCGCGGCTGGGCCGGCAAGTACGCCTCCGCGATCGCGAAGTTACCTGGGACTTCATGATGGCACAGGGCAAGGACGAGAGCCTCGCCGATACCTCGCCCGAAGATCCGTACATGCTCATTTACACGTCGGGTACGACGGGGCGGCCGAAAGGCGCGGTGCACGTGCACGGCGGCTTTCCCGTCAAGGCGGCGCAGGACCTCGCGCACGTGTTCGATCTCCAGGCGGGGGACGTCCTGTGGTGGTTCACCGACATCGGGTGGATGATGGGGCCCTGGCTCATCGCCGGCGGGCTCATCCACGGCGCCACGATCGTGCTGTACGACGGCGCGCCCGACTATCCCGACGCGGGCCGCGTGTGGTCGATCGTCGAGCGCCATCGGGTTACGCATCTCGGCATTTCCCCGACCGCGATTCGCGGCCTGATGCGGGCGGGTGAAGAGCCGGTGCGCCGCCACGATCGCTCCTCGCTTTTCGTCCTCGGCTCGACCGGCGAGCCGTGGAATCCGGAGCCGTGGTGGTGGTACTTCGGCGTCGGCGAGAAGCGGGTGCCGCTCATCAATTACTCCGGCGGCACCGAATGCTCCGGCGGCATCCTGGGCTGCACGACGTGGACGCCGCTCAAACCGGCGGCGTTCGCCTGCCCGGTGCCCGGCATCGCCGCCGACGTGGCGGACCCACAGGGCCGCACGCTGCGCGGCGCGGTGGGCGAGCTCGTGATTCGGAAGCCCTGGCCGGGCATGACGCGCGGCTTCTGGCGCGACCGCGACAAGTATCTCGCGACGTATTGGCAGCGGTTTCCGGATGTCTGGGTGCACGGTGACTGGGCACGGATCGACGACGATGGATTCTGGTTCATCGAGGGCCGTAGCGACGACACGCTCAAGGTCGCGGGCAAGCGGGTCGGCCCCGCCGAGGTCGAGTCAGCCGCGACGGCGCACGCGGCGGTGCTCGAGGCGGCGGCGATCGGCGTGCCGCACGAGATCAAAGGCGAAGCGATTGTCGTGTTCGTCGTATTGCGCAGTGGTCACGACGGCTCCGACGGTCTGGCGCGCGAGATCGGGGAGACGATCGCCGCGCGGCTGGGGCGGCCGCTGCGTCCTGAGGTGGTGCGGTTCGTGGCTGATCTCCCCAAGACCCGTAACGCCAAGATTCTGCGCCGGGTGATCCGCGGCGCCTACCTGGGCCTGGCCGACCTTGGCGATCTCTCGGCGCTGGAGAATCCCGGGGCGGTTGAGACGATTCGCAGCACCCGCATGTGAATCTCCATCAGCAGGTCGTTGGCCGCCGCTTCGTCGGGCCGCTCGGGCAATGGCGATCCCGCCCGCGCGGGTTCAATCCGCCCGAATAGCATCTCGGCCTCCGCCTTGACCTGCGCCAACGGCCAGCCGCCGCGCTTGATCTGCTTCAGCTCCTCGGCATCGATTGCGCGAAAGACGCGCAGCTCGCCTGTCTCCAGAAACTCGATGCCCATTCTGAGCAGTCGAATGAGATGCGCGGCGTTCTTCACGTCGTACTGGTATTTGCGCACGATGGCCTTGCGCTTTTCGCCCATGTAACCACTGAAGTGCTCGTGATGCAGTTTGCGGAACCGCACCAGACGCTCGAGCGGGATGCCCCAGTGCTGCGCGATATGGACGAGCTTCGGATTGTCCGCCTCCAGCACCTCTCGCAGCGGCCCGCGCGCACGAACGTCATTGGTGAGCGCTTCGTATTCGGCCATGCGTTCGAGGTCGAACGCTTCCATCCGCTTCAATTGATCGTGCGCGTAGCCGGCAAATGACTCCGCCGCGGCCTGCGACGAAAAGATCGCGCGGCGGCTGCGCATGACCTCGAACGTCTCGTGCCGGTGGACGTACTCGTTCTCCCGCAGCCACAGCAATCCCACGATGTTGGGGTTGCTCTTGAGCAGCAGCCGCACCGCTTTTTCGAGACTGTAGATCACCACGTCCAGCTCGTCCTGCTGCATGCGCCAGTGCTCCCAGCGCGGTATGCCGAGATGAAACCGCAGCGGCGGCACGACGAACCCCATCAGGTCGACATCGTCGATCGCATCCGGCTCTTCCGGCGGCATGTACGTGCCGTGGCTGTGCGACCCCATCAACGCGAGCACGATGAGATGTGGCTCGAGTGGGAAGCCGTTGTCGGCTTCGAAGGCCTGGCTGATGCGGGGGTCGATGCTCATTGGGATCGAGTAATAGAATAAGCTCTGGTGTTGTTGGGGGCGCTTGACGGTTTGACGCCCGCGGATAGCTTCGGCCTTTCCTCCTGAGTTGAGTCGGTCGCCGTCGTGAAGAGCCTGATCGAAAAACTGAATGGTCCGTGGCACAAGCGCGCGCTGCAAACCTTCATGGTCATCATCCTCGCGCATTGGGCCGAGCACTTGGTGCAGGCGTACCAGGTGTACGCGCTCAAGTGGCCGATGCACGAAGCGCGCGGCGTCCTCGGCCAGGTCTTCCCGTGGCTCGTTCATTCCGAGGTACTCCACTACAGCTATGCGCTGATCATGCTGGCCGGTATCTGGACATTCCTGCCCGGCTTCGTCGGCCGTGCGCGGGGGTGGTGGCTGGCGGCGCTCGTGATCCAGTTCTGGCATCACATCGAGCATGCGCTGCTGCAGGGCCAGGTCATCGCCGGGCACACATTGTTCGGATCAGCCGCCCCAACGAGCATCCTGCAGCTGTGGTTCCCGCGGCTCGAGCTCCATCTGTTCTACAACACCGTGGTCTTCGTGCCGATGATGATCGGCATGTACTACCACCTGTTCCCCACCGCGCCCGAAGCCGCGCACATGCACTGCACCTGTTCGCTGCGTCTCCACGCAGCGACGACCTGAGAGGTTCGGACCCCTCACGCGCCTCGGGGGTATCGGCGAGAGATCATGGACCGCCGTACTTTCTTGACGAGCACAGCAAGCGCCGCCGGCGCCGTCGCGCTCGGCTGCCGACCCGGCGGCCCTGATTCGCCGCTCATCACATCCTCGTTGGCCGCATTGCCCGATCCCGCCTCATCCGGGATCGAGCATGTGGTCGTCTTCATGATGGAAAACCGGTCGTTCGACCACTTCCTCGGCTGGCTGCCCAATGCCGACGGGCGGCAGGCGGGGCTGACGTACCTCGATGCCGCCGGCGTCCCGCATTCGACGTTCCCCCTCGCACCCGACTTCCAGGGCTGCGGCTATAAGGATCCCGATCACTCCTACGCCGGTGCACGCGTCGAATACGACGGCGGAGCGTGCGACGGGTGGCTGCGCGTCAATGACGTGTTCTCGATTGGCTACTACCGCCAGGAGGATCTCGGTTTCCTCGGTCGCGCGGTGGTCGACTGGACGTCCTTCGACCGGTACTTCTGCGCGATCCTTGGACCGACGTTCCCCAATCGCGTTTACCAGCACGCGGCACAGACGGATCGAATCGCCAACACCCCGCAATTGTCGCAGCTCCCCACGATCTGGGACCGCCTCGCCGCGCGGGGACTGGACGGTCGCTACTACTTCACAGATGTGCCGTTCCTCGGGTTGTGGGGCCAGAAGTACGTCCCGATCAGCCGTCCCATCAGCACATTCTTCGTTGACTGCGCGGCAGGGACACTCCCGCAGGTCGCGTTCGTCGATGGGAGTTTCCTCCAGGAGCTCACGGGGACGGGGGCGGACGACCATCCGCATGCGGATGTGCGCAGGGGTGAAGCGATGATGAACCGCATCTACGCGGCGGTGACAAACAGCCCCGCGTGGAGCCGGACGGTGCTTGTCATCAACTTCGATGAGTGGGGCGGATTCTTCGACCACGTCGCACCGCCGGTGGCGCCCATTCCGCCGGCCGACCTCGCGGCCGGCAACGCGGACGGCCGGCTCGGCTTTCGTACGCCCGCGTTGCTGATCTCACCATTCGCGCGCCGCGGGCAGACGTCGCACGCGCAGTACGACCACACATCGGTACTCCGCATGATCGAGTGGCGGTGGGGACTGGACCCGCTCACCGTGCGCGATGCAACGGCCAAGAACCTGGCTGATGAGTTGGACTTCACCCAGCCGGATCCCACACCTGGACCCGTCTACACCGTCCCCGACGTGATCGGCAAGTTCTGCCCGATCGACCCGAGGGAGATCGTCACGGCCACCGCACCGAGTCTCGGGGCACGTGCCTACTGGAGGACGCTACGCAGCATCGCGCGGCGGCATGGGTGGAGAGTCTAGCCTTGACTTTTCCCGGCCGTCCGGCAATCGTTCTGCCGAGCGAACAAGCCAGACCGATCGAGGACCTGGGACAGCGTCTCGGGTCTTTCTTCTTTTAGGCCTCGCTCTCCGGCGCCGGAATCACAGGTCGCGGCGCACCGAGTGGTGACGTCGCGCGACGCCGGGAACAGTCTTTAGCACAGGAGTTTCATCAGATGGCACGTATCACCGGTACCGTGAAGTGGTTCAACGACGCGAAGGGGTTTGGTTTCATCACGCCCGAAAACGGCGAGAAGGACTGCTTCGTGCATCACACCGCTATCCAGGCGCAGGGCTTCAAGTCTCTCGCCGAAGGCGAGCGCGTCGAGTTCGACGTCGTGCAGGGCCAAAAGGGCCCGGCGGCGCAGAACGTCGTCAAGCTCTCGTAACCATCGCGGTACAGTAGCACACAACGGCGCTCTCTTCGGAGAGCGCCGTTTTTCGCTTACGTGGCCTTGAGACCCAGCGCCGCGTTCAGCCAGCGCACGAGCGGCAGCATCAGCCGGAAGTCCCGCTCCAGACCCTCGGCGAGCCGCGGCGACAGCACCTCGCGGTCGCTCAGCTGCCGGCCGATCGTGAATGATTGATACCGCAGCCACTCCGCGGCGGGATGGTCGTCGCTGAAGCCTCGCGGCATCCGCTTCAGCATCGCTTCGTCATCGAGGCCGCCGTAGCGCCGCCGGGCGGCCGGACGCTTGATGATCCGGCCGAATCCCCCGGGATCGTCCGCAATCGCATCACGGATCTTGTCCAGTGCCGGCCGCGGCGGCATCCAGATCCCCGCCCCGACGAACGACTGCCTGGGCTGGAGATGGAAATACAATCCGGCGCTGCCCGCCTCGGCGTCGCCGCCCACCCGGTGGTCGGCCGCGCTGTGCCGGAACCAGCACGCCGCGTGCGTCTTGTACGGCGACTTGTCCTTGGAAAAACGAATGTCGCGATTGATCCGGAACATCGAGCGCTTCGGATCCCCGGTCAGCTCGGGGGCAAACCGGGCGAAGCGGACGTCCATCTCCTCGATCAGCGCCCGCATCGGCACGCGGATCTGGGTCTCGTAGTCGTCCCGATGCGCCTCGAACCACGGCTTCGTGTTGTTGCGGGCGAGGCCACGCAGAAAGCGCAGCGACGCGGCGGTAAATGACATCGTGACCGGAACCCTCAGCGCGCCCGCGCCACTTCGTACAGGTACTCGACGTACGATCGCACCGCGCCGTCGATCCCCTGCACCTTCGGATTCGTCGACTCGATGACGTAGTACTCGTCCGGCGCGTGCGCCCCGCTGCCGTGCCCGAGCCCAAAGTGCCCCGCCGCCAGCTTCAACGGTTCACCGGTGAACACGTAGCCGGGCCAGGAGCCCGCGTTGCGCGGGAGCAGAATCGGCTCGATGCGCGAGCGACGGTACACGGCCTCCTGCGCCCGGATCACCATCGCGTCGCGCGCCGTGCTGGTGGGATCGTAGCCGCCCGTCATGTTGACCTCGATGTCCCCAAACCCGCGTTGGGCGAGGTGCGCCTGGAGCGCGGCGAGCGCCTCGGCGGCGGTCATGTCCGGCACCAGCCGAAGGTCGAGCTTCGCCACCGCCCGATGCGGCAAAATCGTCTTGCCACCCGGCCCCGTGTAGCCGCCGACCAGTCCCTCGATGTTGACGGTGGGACGGGACATCAGCATCTCGAGGGCCTCCGTCCAGCTCGCGTCGTGCGCCCACCGCTGCACGCCCAGCTGCTGCTTCGCCGCGGCTTCATCGAGCCGCGCGGCCGCGGCCGCGATCATCGCCTTTTGGTCCGCGGAGAGGGGCCGAGCCTTCGCGGCGAAAGTGTCGATCGCGGGATCGTTGCCGTCGGCCGATACCAGGGTCGCGAGCGCCTGCACCAGGTGCCAGGCGGGGCTGTCGACTCTAGCCTTATTGCTCGAATGAATGTCGGCGCGCGGCCCGCGACCCCACCGCTCGCCGCTCGCCACCAGCTCGCACTCGATGACGCCCTTGGCGCCGAGGGTGATGGTGACCTGACCGTCGAGCCCCTGCGCGGCGGTGGGCATGAAGATGCCGGCGCAGCGCTGCAACGCAGCGAGCACCTCGGGCCGGCGGACGATCTGCGGGAAATGCGGCGACCCGATCTCCTCCTCGCCTTCGGCGACCAGCACCAGGTTCACCGGCACCTTGCGGTTCGCGCCGCGGATCGCATGCAGGGCGGCGAGAAACGTCGCCTCGGGGCCCTTCTGGTTCACCGCCCCGCGCCCCATCACGACCTTGCCCAGGCCGGCTTTGTCCACGAGCGCGGCGTCCCAGGGCGGCGAGGACCATTCCGCGGGATCGACCTGTTTGACGTCATACATGAAGTACAGGCCGAGCGTCTTCGGCGCGCCCGCGTCGAGCGTTGCGAAGATACCCGGCTGGCCGTCGCTCGAGACCTTCGTGACCTGCTGGAATCCTGCGTCGCGCAGCATCCCCATCGTCAGGTCGCACCCCTCGCTCATGCCGCGGTGCTCGGCGGCGATCGACGGCTGGCGCATCCACGTCTGGAGTCGTTGCACCGCCTCGTCGTGGCGCTGGGCGATCTGGGCATAGATGGGGGCGAGATCCGACTGTTGCGTCCGGACGGAGGGTGGCAATGCGATTGCGGCGGCCGTGGCCGTCGCGTTCTGGAGAAAAGCGCGGCGATCGATCATGAGGGACCTCTGGCGCGGGTTAGTCATTATCTTGCGCCGGAACCTCGGGGACTCGCTAGGCCCCCGCCGAGCCGGAGGGACCTGACTAGCGCCACCCCCGCAATTGCGTCAAAATCCACGCCGTGAACTTTCTGCCGCTGCTGCTGCTCGCCGTGCAGGCGCCGGTGCTTCAGCACGATGGGCTGCAATTCAAGGACCTGAACAAGAACGGCGTCCTCGATCCGTACGAAGATTGGCGGCTGCCCCCCGAGCAACGCGCGCGCGATCTCGCCGGGCGCATGACGCTGGAAGAAAAAGCCGGGACCATGATGCATGGCACCGTGCGGAGCGCCGGGCCGAACGGCGGCGTCGGCATGGGTGCGCCATACGACACCGTCGCCAATCGCCGGCTCATCGACAGCGTGAAGGTCACCAGTCTCATTACGCGGCTCAGCGGCGATCCCGCCGCGATCGCGACCCAGAACAACGCGCTCCAGCACATCGCCGAAAACACGCGGCTCGGCATCCCCCTCACCATCAGCACCGACCCGCGCAACCATTTCCAGTACGTCGTCGGCGCAAGCGTGCATGCGAACCGCTTCTCCCAGTGGCCTGAGCCCCTCGGCTTTGCCGCCATAGGCGACTCTGCGCTCGTGCGACGGTTTGGCGACATCGCGCGCCAGGAGTACCGCGCCGTCGGCATTCACATGGCCCTGTCGCCGCAGGCCGACCTCGCGACCGAGCCGCGCTGGGGACGCATCCCAGGCACCTTCGGCGAGGACGCCGCGCTCGCCGAGCGTATGGTCCGGGCGTACGTCTCGGGCTTCCAGCACGGCGAGACCGGCCTGGACACCGGCAGCGTCGTGACGGTCGTGAAGCACTGGGTGGGGTATGGCGCCGCAACAGATGGCTTCGACAGCCACAACTACTACGGGCGCTTCGCCACGTTCACCGGCCCGAACCTCGCCTACCATGTGCAGCCCTTTCTTGGCGCGTTTACCGCCCATGCCGGCGGGGTGATGCCGACCTACTCGATCCTCCAGGGCGCCACGTGGGACGGCACGCCCATCGAGGCCGTCGGCGCGGGCTACAATCGCCAGCTGCTCACCGACATGCTGCGCGGCCGCTTCGGCTTCCGCGGCATCGTGGTCACGGACTGGGCGATCACCTGGGACTGCAACGCGCGCTGTAAGGACGGGGCGCCGGCGGGTGAACGCCCGTCGTTCGCCGACGTGGCGATGCCGTGGGGCGTCGAGGATCTCTCGATGCGTGCGCGGTTCGTGAAGGCCGTGCTGGCGGGCGTGGACGAGTTCGGGGGCACCGAGCGCGCCGACATGCTGGTCGACGCAGTCCGCGCGGGCGAGCTGACGGAGGCGCAGCTCGACAGCTCGGTGGTGCGGATTCTCACGCAGAAGTTCGCGCAAGGTCTGTTCGAACGTCCCTACGTCGATTCCGCCGCCGCAGCCCGGGTCGTGGGGAACGACGCCTTCCGCGCCGCCGCGCTCGATGCGCAACGCCGCGCGCTGGTGCTGCTCGAGAACAAGGGCCGTATCTTGCCGCTGCGCCTGCCGCGGGGCCGTGCGCTGCGGGTGTATCTGTACGGCATCGGCCCGGACGCTGCCGCGCACGAGGGCTGGACCGTCGTCCAAGATCCGCTCAAGGCCGATATCGCCGTCATGCGACTTACCGCGCCATTCGAGCGGCTGCACCCGCAGTACGTCTTCGGCCAGTTCTTGCACGAGGGCAGTCTCGCTTTCAAGGACGGCGATCCCGATTACGAAGTGTTCAAGCGCGTGAGCGCGGTCGTGCCCACGATCGTGACCGTATACCTCGATCGACCCGCGATTCTGACGCGGCTCCAGTCCAGGGCGCGGGCACTCCTTGCCAACTTTGGCGTAAGTGATGAAGCATTGATCGATGTGCTGACGGGTCGAGCCCGGCCCGAAGGCAAGTTGCCGTTCGAGCTGCCGTCATCGATGGAAGCCGTCGCCGCCCAGCGGCCGGACATGCCGCACGACAGCGCGCGCCCGTTATATCCGTTCGGGTTCGGGCGCAGCTACTGATGTTTTCCTTCATTGGAGGTGTACGATGCAGGTTCGACCCTATGCTCTCATGATGGCGTGCGCGGTGCTGCCCGCCGCGCTCGCCGCACAAGGCACGACCGCGATGGCCGCCCCCGCGGCGTCGACGAGTCCTGTGGCCGACGCGCTGCGCCAAATGGAGCAGCGCTCCGCGCGCAACCTGATCGCCGCAGCCGAGGCGATGCCCGCGGAGAAGTACGGCTACCGGCCGACGCCGGCGCAGATGAGTTTCGCCGCGATTCAGGTCCACCTCGCCAACGAGGGGAATGACTTCCTCTGCGGCAAGGTCGGGGGCGTTGCCTCGCCGCAGCGGCCGGCGGTGGACACGACGATGACGAAGGAGCAGCTCGTCGCCCGGCTCAAGGAAACGTTTGCGTTCTGCGAGCAGGCCTTCGCGCATCTCGACGACTCGAAGCTCAGCGAGCAGATGACGTTCTTCGGCACCAACACGGTGTCGCGCGCGACCGCGATTCTCATCACCGTCGGTGACTGGGCCGATCATTACAGCCAGGAAGCGAACTACCTGCGGCTGAACGGCCTCGTGCCGCCCACAGCGCAGCGACGGGGCATGTAGTCCCGATCGGTAGGGGCGCAGCATGCTGCGCCCCTACCTACGGGCCCTATGGAAGTCATCGTCCAACGCGCCTACGAGCAGATGAGCAAGGCCGCGGCGCAGATCGTCGCGGAATTGCTCAACACCAAGCCGAGCGCCGTCCTCGGCATGGCGACGGGGTCGACGCCCCTGGGCCTCTATCAGGAGCTTGTGCGGCTGCACCAGCGCGAGCAGCTCGACTTCTCACGCGTCACGACGTTCAATCTGGACGAGTACGTCGGCCTCCAGATGAATCACCCGCAGAGCTACCACTTCTTCATGCACGAGCACTTCTTCCGTCATGTCAACATCCCGCCGCATAACATCAACATCCCGTCAGGGACGACGAGCAACTATCCGGCCTTTTGCGAGTGGTACGAGAAACGCATCGCGGATTGCGGCGGGATCGACTTGCAAATCCTCGGCATCGGCACGGATGGGCATATCGCCTTCAACGAGCCCACCAGCTCCCTGAGCTCGCGCACGCGGCTCAAGACCCTGTCCAAGCAGACGATCGACGACAACGCGCGGTTCTTCGACCGCCGGGAAGACGTGCCGGTGTATGCCATCACCATGGGCGTCGGCACGATCCTCGATGCGCGCAAACTGCTCCTGGTCGCGAGCGGCGAGGCGAAGGCGAAAGCGGTGGCGCAAGCCGTCGAGGGTCCGGTGACCAGCATGGTGACCGCCAGCGCGCTGCAGCTCCACCGCGACGCGATCGTGATCGTGGACGAGGCGGCGGCCGCGGGTCTGACGATGCGCGACTACTACGAGTTCATCTACGAGGCAAAACCCGCCGCTCCTAGAGCTTAAGCGCCGTGATCGCGGGCACTTGCTTCTCCGCGTCGAAAGTGAATGTTGCTGTGTCCATTCAGGCGATTCCCTGTGAGCGTTTGGGAGCAAATCGTCCGATCGCTGCGCACCCTGCGCCTCGACACCATGAGGGGCAAATTTGTCGTGTTCGCGGTTGTGGCGACGCTGTTCGCGACGCTCGCCATGACCGTGATGTTGTACGGGGGCAGCCAACGCGCGCTGGGTGACCGCGTCGCACTCGAGCTCCGTGCCATGAGCTCGGACGGGGCTCGGGAGACGAGCGTGTGGCTCGATCAGCGGTTGTACGATTTGCGGCTCAGGGCAAGTCCCTATGTGGTGTCGGATAATCTCGCAAGAACCACTGGGCGCAGCGCGGCGCAAGCTCTCGTTCGGCTTCGGGACTACCTCAATGCCATCCGCCAGAATCTCTCGGGCCACGAAGGCCTCGCCATCCTCGGCCAGGATGGTCAGGTGCTGACGAGCAGCGGCAGCCGGACCGGTTTTCGACTGTCCGCGGACCACATGAGGGACCTGCGGGCCCGGGACGCGCTTACGGGCGAGCCCTTCTGGGACGCCACCGCAGGGAAAGCGGTGATCATCCTCGACGTCCCAATCCGTCGGGATGACGGAGCGTTTCTGGGCGCGTTGGCGGCCAAAGTCAATCTCGACGGCGTCAAGGACCTGTTCGACCAGCTGTCCGGCAACGGCACGCGCGAGCTGTACTTGATCACCGAGCAGGGGCACGTCGTGATCAGCTCGGCAGGCAGCTCCGCCGATTTGATGAAGACGACGTTGCCGGACGCGACGACCCGAGAGCTCGTCGAACGCGAAGGCCAAACCGTCGTCCAGTCACGTCTCAAGGGCCGTGAGGTGGTGGCGGTGCTGCGCCGGATTCCGCAACTGCACTGGGCGGCGGTTGCGGAAGCTCCCCGTGCCGCGGCCTCCAGCGAGGCCGGCGCGCTGCGGATCCGCACGGTGCTGCTGCTTTTGGGGCTGGTCCTGGGCGTGGGACTCGTGGCGGTCGCGGTGGGCCTGTTCATCACCCGCCCGCTGGAACTGTTGACCGCCGCCGCCGCCCGCGTCTCGGCCGGCGACCTTGGCGTCGAGCTGCCCGCCGCCGGGAGCGGCGAGGTCGGGTACCTGACGCGGGCGTTCAACACGCTCGTCACGCGGCTCCGCGAGAAAGAAAGTCACGGAGAGTTGGAGAAGCTGTCGCTCACCGATTCCCTCACCGGGCTGTACAACCGCCGCCACCTCATGGGGACACTGGCGAGCGAAGTGCAACGCTCGCGCCGCCTGCGCCGCGCGTTCTCGGTGTTGCTGGCGGACGTCGATCATTTCAAGCAGTACAACGACACGCACGGCCACCTCGCCGGTGACGCGGCGCTCGTGAAGATCTCGGAAGTCTTTCGCCGCACGACGCGCCAGGTGGACTGCGTGGCGCGCTACGGTGGCGAAGAGTTTGTGGTGATGCTGCTCGAGGCGAACATGGCGACGGCCGTGCTCGTGGCTGAGCGTATTCGCGCCCGGGTGGCGGCAGAAGATCTCGGCGAGGGGAATCTCACGCTGAGCATCGGCCTCGCCGAGTATCCCGACGGCGGCGATACGCCCGAGGAGCTGATCGCGAGCGCCGACGCGGCGATGTATAAGGCAAAGAACGCGGGCCGGAACCAGGTCGTGGTCGGCGGCACGAGCGAGCAGCGCGCACCAGAGAAACGGTCGCGGCGCAAACGGGAGGCATGACGTAGACCATCCCATCATTCGTGTCCAGCACGTCGTCAAATCGTTCGGGAAGGTCACGGCGGTGAACGACGTCTCCTTCGATGTGCATCCCGGTGAGATCTTCGCATTCCTGGGCCCGAACGGCGCCGGCAAGACGACGACCATCAAGATGCTCACGACGCTGCTGCACCCCACGAGCGGGGCGCTCGAGCTCGACGGGCTCGATCCCACCACCCACGCCACCGAGGTGCGACGGCGCTTCGGCGTCGTGTTCCAGGACCCCAGCCTCGACAGCGAGCTCACGGCGTGGGAAAACATGGACATCCACGGCGTCCTGTATCATGTGCCGCGCCAGATCCGGCGGGAGCGGGCCGAGACGCTGCTCAAGATGTTCGAGCTGTGGGACCGGCACACCGACCTCGTGAAGACGTTCTCGGGCGGAATGAAACGCCGCCTCGAGATCGCCCGCGGGTTGCTGCACACGCCGAGGGTGTTGTTTCTGGACGAGCCGACGCTCGGTCTCGATCCGCAGAGCCGCAATCAGATGTGGACCCTCGTGCGGAACCTCAACAAAGCCGATGGCGTCACCGTGTTTCTGACGACCCACTACATGGACGAAGCCGACCGCGTCGCCGACCGGATCGCCGTGATCGACCACGGGCGCATCGTCGCCACCGGCTCTTCCGCCGAGCTGAAGCAGCAGACCGGCACCGATTCGCTCGAAGCGGCCTTCCTCAAACTCACCGGCACGACGATTCGCGACGAGAGTGCCACCGCGGCCGATCAGATGCGGCAGGTGTCGCGGGTCTGGAGGCGATAGGCGCATGAGCGTTATCTACGTCCTGTGGCTGCGCGAGGTGAAGAAGTACCTGCGCTCGCGCGTCCAGATCGTCGCGTCCCTCGGCTCGCCGCTGATGTACCTGGGCGTGCTCGGGTTCGGCCTGGGCCCCGTCTTTCAGCGCGCCGGCGAGGGCAAGTACCTCCAGTTCATGGCGCCGGGCGTCATCGGCATGACGGTGCTGTTCACCGCGATGTTCTCCGGGATCGCGATGTTGTGGGACCGTCAGTTCGGATTCCTGAAAGAAACGCTCGTCGCCCCGGTGCCGCGCCTGCTCATCATGATCGGCCGCACCCTCGGCGGCGCAACCGTGGCGGTCCTGCAGGGCGCCCTGATCTTCGTGGTCACGCTCATCGCCGGGTTCCGCCCGGAGAGCCTGCTCGCGGTGCCGCTCGCGTTCCTGGTGATTGCGCTGATTGCCGTGATCTTCTCCGCGCTGGCGACAGCGATCGGATCGACCATTAAGGAGATGCAGGGGTTCCAGATGGTCATGAACTTTCTCGTGATGCCGCTCTTCTTCCTCTCCGGCGCGATTTATCCCCTCGACGGGCTGCCGCGGGTCCTCGCGGCGCTGACGCGCGTCGATCCGCTCACGTACGGCGTCGACGGCGTGCGCGGTGTGCTGACCGGCAGGACGCATTTCGGCGTCACCCTGGACGTGGCGGTGCTGCTGGGAGTTGGGATCCTGTTCGTCATCTTCGGTGCGTGGCGATTTTCGAAACTCGAGGCCTAACGTGATCTTGCTCACGCTTCTGGTTCTGGCGCAGCAGCCCGACGCTCCGAGGCGCGCCATTGTCTACACCACCGCCGAGAGCACCAGCTTCCGGCTGACGCCCACCGATACGGTGACGTTCACACCGTCAGAACCGACCTCGGAAGGCAAGGTGTACGTCTTCGTGGATCCGCGGAAGACATTCCAGTCGCTGATTGGGATCGGCGGGGCGTTGACCGATGCCGCGGCGGAGACCTTCGCGAAGCTGCCAGCGGCCCGCCAGGAGGAGCTGATCGCAGCGTATTACGGCCGCGACCACGGGATCGGGTACTCGCTGGGTCGGACCAACATCAACAGCTGCGATTTTTCGAGCGACATGTACACCTACGTGACGGAGGGCGACTCCGCGCTGAGTTCCTTCTCCATCGCGCACGATCTGCGCTACAAGATTCCGCTGATCAGGCGCGCAATGGCGGCGAGCGGCAACAGCCTCAAACTGTTTGCCAGTCCCTGGAGCCCGCCCGCATTCATGAAGGACAACAACGACATGCTGCACGGCGGACATCTACGCCGCGAGTACGGGCATTCCTGGGCGCGCTATTACACGAAGTTCATCCAGCAATACCGCCGAGCGGGCGTGCCGGTGTGGGGCATCACGATTCAGAACGAGCCGATGGCCGCGCAGACGTGGGAATCATGCATCTACCAGGCGGCGGATGAGCGGGACTTTCTCAAGAACCACCTCGGTCCGGCGATGTGGCAGCAGGGGCTGCGCGACGTCAACATCATGGTCTGGGACCATAACCGCGACCTCATCATCCAGCGCGCGCTGGCGATCTTCGACGATTCGGCGGCAGCGCGCTACGCCTGGGGCATCGCCTTCCACTGGTATGAGGACTGGTCGGGCGGGACGCAGATGTACGACAACGTCGCGCTCGTGAGCCGGCTCTACCCTCGCAAGCACATCCTGTTTACCGAGGGCACGCCGGCAAACTTCGATTCCACGGCGTACGGCCGCTGGAGCCTCGGCGAGGCGTACGGCCGCTCGATGATCAATGATTTCAATTCCGGGGCCGAGGGGTGGACGGACTGGAATATTCTGCTCGATGAACGCGGCGGGCCGAATCATGTCGGGAACTTCTGCATGGCACCGATCCATGCAGATACCCGCACCGGCGCACTGATCTACACGAACTCCTACTACTACATCGGCCACTTCTCGAAATTCATCCGCCCCGGCGCGAAACGGATTTTGGTTGCGCCGAGCCGCAGCATGCTCCTCACCACCGCGTTCCTGAACCCGGACGGGACGGTCGTCGTGGTTGTCATGAACCCGACGGACAAGGGGGGAGACTACAACGTCGCCGTTGGTACTGAATCGGTGCAGATCCGCTCACGGTCCCACTCGATCCAGACGGTGGTGTTCTCGCGCTAGAGGATCGCCCCGAGAGGACAGGCAAAGCCCGGGAGCACATCCTCGCCGTCCAGCTGCCCCTCGTCGGTGACGGTGCTCTCGCTGCCATCCGGCCGATAGATGCGGGCGATGCGTCGTGCGGGATCGATCACCCACACCAACCGAGCCCCGGCTTCGAGCCAGTCGGCGATTTTCGCAAGCGTCTCGCCGGGACGATCGCTGGGCGACAGCACTTCAACAACGAGGTCGGGCGCAAGCTCGGGGTATCGCACCGGAATTGGATCGGGGAGTCGCTCCCGACGGACGAACGCAATGTCCGGGGCACGTACGGTGTCCGGTTCCCGAAACAGTGCGAAGCCAGTCTCGGCGGCGAACAGCTGCCCCGCGGTCACGCGTTGGACATGGACCCCAAGTTGAATCGCCAGGTTCATCGTGACACTGCCGTGGCGCCCGCCCGGAGGTTCACGAACGATGAGCACGCCACGGACCAGCTCTGTGTGCTTATGCGGAATGCTCGTGCCAAAGAGTTGTTCAGCGGTCATGAGCGTCGTCGTCATAGTCGGAACGTAAGCAATCTTGCGTTCTCGATCAACGCGCGATCAATTCACCGTTGCGTTTGTTTGATTATCCTCGCTCCACCGGAGAAACCATCGTGATAATGCGGCGCCTCTCGGGAATCATCCTGGCATCGTCGGTCCTCCTCACCTCATTGTTGGCAGCGCAGAATCGGGAACCCCCACCGCCCCGCGATCCCAGAGTGGGACTCAAAGCGGGCTGGTGGGATGCCGCCCAGGCCACGTGGAATCTTCGACTCGTCTCGACCAGCCGGCCGCCCGCGAACTTCATTCCCGCCCAGCCAGGTGACTTCGACTACATGAACTCCGACCTGGCGTTCCGCGGGACGACGCTCTTCCAGGGCAACTTCCAGGGGTACTCGATCTGGGACGTCGCGGATCCGTTCCATCCGCGCCTGATTCACGCCGAGACATGCCCCGAGCAGCAGAACGACGTGTCGGTCTACAGGAACCTGCTCTTCCTCTCCGGTGAGTCCGGAAACGGACGCGTCGATTGCGGCGCGCAGGGAGTAACCGAGCACGCCAGCCCGCAGCGCTTCCGCGGCGTCCGCGTGATCGACATCAGCGATCTCACGCATCCGCGCATCCTCGCGAACGTCCAGACCTGCCGCGGCTCGCATACGCATACCCTCGTCGTCGATCCCAAGGACACGACCGTCGTGTACATCTATGTCTCCGGCCAGGCAGGGGTCCGTCCCGCCGAAGAGCTCGCGGGCTGCTCGTCCGCCCTGCCGGAGCAGGACACCTCGTCAGCGCGGTTCCGGATCGACATCATCCGCGTGCCCCTCGCGCATCCCGAGCGGGCCGCCATCGTGAGCCGGCCGCGGATCTTCGAGGCACTGGCCGCCCCCGCATCCCATGGCGCCAGCCCGGTCGATCTGGCCGACGCCCAGCGTGAGGCGGATTCCGCCCGCGCGGCCGGCGCGTTCGTCGTGACGTTCCAAGGGTTGCCGCTCGTCGCGCCCCCGTCCTTCGTCAACGGCATGCTCGATAGCGTCGTGAAGAGTCGCGGCGGCACCGGCGCACCTACGGGCGCCGACAGCACGGCGCTGCGCGGCTCGATCCAGGGCATCGTCGATGCGATGTTTCAGGCGCCGATGGGTCCGGGCGGGGTACGCCACGGCCCCGATCAGTGCCACGACATCACCGTCTACCCGGCGTTCGGCGTCGCGGGCGGCGCCTGCGCAGGTTACGGTTTGCTGCTCGACATCCGCGATCCCGCGCATCCCGTGCGCGTTGCGGCCGCGTCCGATTCCAACTTCGCCTACTGGCACTCGGCGACGTTCAACAACGATGCGAGCAAAGTGATCTTCACCGACGAGTGGGGCGGCGGCGTGTCGCCGCGCTGCCGCGTGACTGACAAACCCGAGTGGGGCGCCGACGCGATCTTCACGATCGAGAACAAGCGCGCCTTGACCTTCCGGAACTATTACAAGGTTCCCGCGCCACAAACGACCACGGAGAACTGCGTGGCGCACAACGGCAATCTGATTCCCGTCCCCGGCCGCGACATCATGGTCCAGGGCTGGTATCAGGCCGGCGTCTCGATCGTCGACTATACCGATCCTGCGCACCCGGCCGAGATCGCCTACTTCGACCGGGGCCCGATGGATTCGACCAAGCTCGAGATCGCGGGGAGCTGGTCGGCATACTGGTACAACGGATACATCTACAGCACGGAAATCATGCGCGGGCTCGACGTGCTCGAGCTCCGGCCGAGCGCGCTGCTGACGCAGCACGAGATCGACGCCGCAAAGCTGGTGAAGTTCGCCTACCAGAATGTGCAGGATCAGCAGCGCGCGACCTGGCCGGCGAGCTTCGTCGTGGCGGCGGCATACCTCGATCAGCTCGAGCGCTCGCACGGTCTCGCGGCTGATCGCATCACCGCGGTGCGGACGGCGCTGACGAGTGCGGAACGGGCCGGCGGCGCGAGCCGGCGAAGCGCACTGAATACCCTCGCCGCGCAGCTGGATCGTGATGCCGCAGGCGCGGCGGATGGCGCGAAAGTGCGCGTCGTGGCGGGAGTCGTGCGGGACCTCGCGCGCTAACGGTGCGGACGCACTGGAAGTCCGCGGTGCCGATCGTGGTCGCCGCGACGATCGGCATCGCGAGCGCCTGGGCGCCATTGGCGCTGGGCACGGGGCGGCTGCATGTCCCGCCTCTGCCCGCCGCCGATCTGTCCATCCGGTTGCCCGAGCCGGTCCTCACACCGTCCGATCTTCAGGCGCGCGGCATCACCACCTTGAGCGGGATGAATGTCGTCCTCGCGAGCGGCGCCCTGGTCGCGTCCTTCTGCACGCTGGTGCTCTTCGCGGTGACCCGGGCGACTCAGCGACGCCCCGAGATGCTCATCCATCGGGCCGTCGGAGCGTCACGGAAGCGACTGGCGAGGGCGGCGCTGCGTGAGGGCGTCGTCATGGCGCCGGTCGGGCTGGTCGCCGGCTCAGCCCTCGGCCTGGCATTCCTGGAATACGCGCGCGTCACGTGGCCTGGTGGGCTGGACGCGCCAGGTTGGCTTCTTCCCTCCGCTATTGCCGCCGCGATAGGTGTGACCATCGTCCTCGGCGTCCTTATCCCGATCCAGGCGCTCGGGCCGATGCGGGCCAGCGTGCCGCCGCTCACGCCGTTGCTCGCCCCCGCGGTGTGTGCCGTCCAGCTCGCGGTCTGCTTCGCCGTGCTGGTCGAGGCTCGCCAGGTGCAACGGGAAGGAATCGCGCTCGTCGCTGAGGGTCCGCAGGTCACGTCGCACGATACGGTGCTGCGGCTGCAGATCGACGCCACTCCAGTGAGCCGGGCGCGTCAACTGGCCGAGCTCATCGAGCGATCCGGTCTTTCGGGACTGTTCGACGTCGCGAGTCTCAACACCCCCGGAGCGCTCGAGGGACTCGGAACAGTGAGCCTCGCGATCGCCGAATGCGGTGCGTGCTCCCAGGGAGGAATCGCCACGCCGCTCCGACCCGTCGCCGTGTCGCTCCGCATCGTCAGCGCTGACACCTTCCGCGCCCTGAACACGCATCTGGTCGCGGGCCGCCTGATCACCGACGGCGACGACTGGCAGGCGACGCGCGTGGCGGTGATCAGCCAGGGACTGGCTCGAGCCCATTTCGAGAACGGCAACGCCGTGGGAAGACGAATTCACCTGGGCCTGGGGAGGAGCAGCGCGTTCACCGTGGTCGGGGTCGTCGAGGATCAATCAGCGCATGGCTTGGGGGCAGCGCTGCAGCCGCCCTACGCCGTGTACGCAAGCGTCCTGCAACTGGCTCCCAGCGTGGTGGATTTTCTGGTACGACCTCGAGGCGAATTCGATCCCGCGCGCATCCTGTCATGGATCCCCGCAGCCCGTCTCAGGGCGACGCGATCCGAGACCGAGAGGCGGGCCATGCGGGCGGCACCAGTCCGCTGGTTCGGGGACGCGCTCTCCGTCGAGGCCATCGCGGTGGGAGTGATAGCCCTGCTTGGAATCGGGCTTTCGATGGCGATCTGGGTCGGCAGTATGGCCCTCGAGTTCGCCGTCCACCGTGCTGTCGGCGCGAGGCGCCGGGACGTGCTGAGGCATATCGCCACCCGCTGTGCCGCGGTCACTCTCGCAGGGCTGGTGCTCGGAGTTCTCGCGGCGTACCTCGGCGCGGGGCCGCTCTCGGCCATCGTTCCCGGAGTGGACACCCTCGAGACCGGGGGCCTGCTGGTGGTCTCGATCCTCGTCCTGGTTGTGACGGGGCTGGTCACGAGTCTTCCCGCGTTCCGTGTCACGCGACACCAGCCTGGAGAGCTTTTCGCCAAGCACGGCGAGTAGCATTCCGCAACATCAGCGCCTGAAACAACCTTTTTCGGGGTTGCGTCATCCAACAAGGAAACCACCCCGGGATCTGCCATGCTGTTTGCCGCACCGTTCTTGGCCGCCGTCACCCTTGCCGTACAGGCACCCGATCACGCCCCAGTCCATGTCGCCGCCGATTCTGCGGCAGCCGCGCCCAAGAGTGTCCGGGCGGTGCATGCAAGCCAGCAGCCGATACTCGACGGCCGCGACGACGACGCCGTATGGCGGGATGCGGCGCCGATCACGCAGTTTCAGGAGTGGCGGCCCAGCGAGGGCGGGGCGCCGAAGCTGCCGACGGAAGCCAAGATCGCGTACGACGCCGCCAACCTGTACGTCTTCGTCCGCTGCTTCGATCCCCATCCCGACAGCATCATCACGGTGCTCGCGCGCCGCGACTACTTCACGCCCTCCGACATGGTGTGGCTGTTCCTCGACTCCTACCACGACCGCCGCACGGGGTTCGAGTTCGGCGTCAATCCATCGGGTGTGAAGCTCGACGCGCAGATCTACAACGACGGCAACGAGGACTTCGCGTGGGATGCCGTGTGGGACGTCGCGACGCGCGTCGACTCGCTCGGCTGGACGGCGGAGTTTCGCATTCCCCTGTCGCAGCTGTCCTACGGCCGGCAGCGCTCGCATACCTTCGGTTTCACCGTCGACCGCGATCTGTATCGGTACTCGCAGCGGGTGAGCTGGCCGCTGTTCCGCCAATCGCAGGCGGGATTCGTCTCGCAGTTCGGCGAGATCGTGGACTTGATGGACCTCGAGGCGCCGCGCCGGTTCGAGGCGGCGCCCTATTTCGTCACCAAAAACGTCTCCCAAGTCACCAACAACACGCTCGAGCGCGGCCAGGACCTCACCGTCGGCGGCGATTTCAAGTACCGCGTCGCGTCGAACCTGAAGCTCGACGCGACGATCAATCCCGATTTCGGCCAGGTCGAGGCCGATCCGGGGGTGCTGAACCTCACCGCCTTCGAGACGTTCTTCCGCGAGCAACGGCCGTTCTTCGTGCAGGGCGCGGGACAGTTTCAGTGGAACGTCAACTGCACCGCGGTCAACGACTGCTCGACCGGCGAGGGGCTGGTGTATTCGCGCCGGATCGGCCGGGCACCCGAGCTGAAGGGCGTCTACTCCGATTCGACGTCGCCGTCGTTCACGACGATCCTCGGCGCCGCGAAGCTCACCGGCCGCCTGCCCGGGGGCCTGACGATCGGGGCGCTGGACGCCGTGACCGGTCATGAGGTCGGCGTGGGCGGCGTGACGATCGAGCCGGCGACGAACTACGGCGTCGTGCGCTTACGGCAGGATCTGCGGGGCGGCGAGAGCAGCATTGGCGGCATTTTGACCGCCGTGAACCGGGACAATGATTCCTGGAGCAACGCCTACCTGCACTCGAGTGCGTACGTCGGAGCCCTGGACTTCCGGCATCGCTTCCCGGGCGGCCGCTACGAGCTGTCGGGAACGGTCGACGTAAGCCGCGTCGCAGGCACCGCGCAGGCAATCGCCAGCACCCAGCAGAACTCCACGCACTACTACCAGCGACCCGACGCCATGCGGTTCGATTCGACGCGCACGTCACTCTCCGGCGACGCTGAGGGACTTCAATTCGGCAAGGTCGGCGGCAACCATTTGATTTTTCAGACGAACGTCGAGCGCCGCTCCCCGGGGTTCGAGATCAACGACCTGGGCTACCTCCGGCGTGCCGATCAGCTGGCGTGGAGCACGTGGGCAGGATACTTCGACCGGCACACGCGGGCGTTCTACAACCGCTTCCAGTGGAATTTCAACTGGTGGCAGTATTGGACGACCGCGGGGCTGCCTGAGGAGCGGGCGTTCAATACCAACACGCATACGACCTTCCGCAACCAGTGGTCGCTCCATGTTGGTGGAACCGTGGGCCAACTCGGCACCACGTACTGCTACGACTGCGCGCGCGGTGGCCCGGCGGTGCGCCAGAATTCCTATGTTGCCCCCTGGCTCGGGATCAATGGCGACGACCGCAAGGCGATCGTGCCCTACCTCTGGTTCAACTGGTCCCATAGCGATGGCGGGCGGTCGAGCAGCTTCAGCTTCTCACCGGAGCTGGATTTCAAGATCGCGTCCCGCGTCACCGCGGCGATCTCACCCAGCTTCTCGCGCAACCGCAGTGACGCGCAACCGCTCGGCGCGGACGCCGGCTCGCATTATCTGTTCGCGCATCTCGAGCAGAAGCAGCTCGCGGTGACGATGCGCGTGACGTACCCGTTCGCAGCGAACGCGACCCTGCAGGTGTATGCGCAGCCGTTCGTCTCGAAGGGGACGTTCAGCAATGTTCGAGAGCTGTCGGCGACGCCGCGCGCCGATGACTATGCGAGCCGCTATCAGCCGTACCCGCGCAGCTTCGGCGGGTTCAACTTCAAGCAGTTCCGCTCGAACGTCGTGTTCCGGTGGGAGTACCGGCCGGGGTCCACGCTCTTCGTGGTGTGGAGCCAGGGCCGCGTCGGATCCAGCGGGGCCGAAGGATCGCAGAGCTTCCGCGGGGATATCGGCGATCTATTCGACTTGCATCCGGATAACAGCTTCCTGGTGAAGCTGTCATACTGGATCAACCGCTAGGCGTCCGGGCAGGTCGGGAGAAAAAACGAAGCCCCGCAGCGACGGCCGCTGCGGGGCTTCGTTGCTGAGGCGGGGTCAGTGGCCCCCCTCCTCTGCATGATCGTCGTCGCCGTCGTGGTTGTCGTCCTCGAACGCGTGGAATGAGGCGCGAATCGCGTGTTCAATCGCCTCCTGATTCTCCGCATTGTTCGGATCGAGAATCGCGCCGGACGCGCCCTTGAACCAGCTGCCCACGTCCACGTCGATCGTGAGATTCGAGGTTCCTGCGTCGACCGTGATGGGCGTTGCAAAGTCCGCCGACACCTCCCCGTGGGCCTCGGACGTAAATGTGAACGCGTGGTCCGTGCCGCCCGCGTCGGTGAACACCCCGACGACATTGACAGTCTCGAGCTCGGCCCGCAGCCCCAGGTAGCTGCCCGCAGGGACGAGGGCGTCGAGGACCACCTTGGTCGTCCCGTCGAGGGGCAGGTTGACCTGGACCGGATCGGCGCGGATCGGCTCGCACTCGTGCTCGTCGTTGTTGTCGGCGTCGGTCTCGTTGGTGTCGGCCGCCGTCTCGTTGCTGTCGGCGTGTTCGCGTTCGTCGTCAGCGGCGCAGGCCGTGTCGCCCGCCAGCTTGATATGCGACAGCGTCAGCTGCGCCGACGTAATGCGCACCGAGCCGCCGGTGCCGCTGACAATGAGGTCCGCGACGATGCCGGGCGAGGCGGAAGGCGCCGCCGAGCCGATCGTCGTCGACAGGTTGATGCGTTGGAGCGGTCTTGGGGAAGTTGCGTCGCAGGCAGTGAGCAGGAGCGCCACAGGGGCGAGGAGCAGAACGGATCGTGTTGTATGCATGACACCTCCGGAGTTCTGGACTGAACGCTGATCGATCTCGATACTACACCGACCAGCCCCGCGCGGCGGGCGTCACGTGTATCGACTTCGCCGACGCGCGAGCCAACGGAGTGTGACTCAAGTCACGCGAGCGGGGCTCACGGCCCTCCACACACCGGGGCCGTCAACGCCCGCGGCGCGGCCGGGATCGGCTTCAGGTTGTTGCGCGTGCGCTCCGCGTTGAACGCGGCGAGCGGCGCACCGTTGATGCCCGTCCACGTCGCCATGGCGGTCTTCAACTCCGTACACGCAGCGTTGTAGGCGCGCTGCATTGCCACGGTTGGCGCCAGGTCGCCGTTCTCGAGCTTGTTGATCTGGTTTGCAAGACTCCCGTTCACGCGCACGAACGTCGGCGCCGGCGCGGGCCCGCCACCGAACCCGCCCCCGCCCCCCCCGCGCTCGAGATCGCCGCCCACAGCCGACAGCGTCGAGTCGAACGCTTTCGCAGCTGGTAACGCCGTGTCCGCTGCGACCAGCGCGCGCATCACCGCGATCTGCTGGTAGCCGTCCCAGGACAGCTGCATGGCGGCCACGATCTTCGTCTGCAAGCCGTACTGCGCGCGCACGTCGGCAAGGGTCGCGGGAGAGCGCGGATCGTTCACGACGGTCACGGGCTGCGTGGAGCTCTTGCCCGAGACGGTAAGCCGCACGGTGTACACGCCCGGCGGCACGAGCGGGCCCGCGGGCGAGGGGGGCGTGAGCCCCGGATTCGCGTTGATCTCGAACGAATGCGAGAACGCCGGCGGATCGTCGGCGCGCAGGTCCCAGTTGGTGCGATTGCCGCCGGCCTCGGCCGGCAATTGCAACGGCGGCGCAATCCAGAAGTTGGGCTCGGGCGGCCGCGCCGCCTCCTTCACGGGCTCCACCGGTCCGCTCGTCATGTGTCGTACGACCGTCCCCGTGGCATCCAGCACTTCAAGCGTGATCGCTCCCGCGGGCTTTGTCGCAAGTGTGTAATAGATGAGGGCGCCGTCCGGCGGATTCAGGGCGTGCGGCACCTCGGGTGGGAACGGTGTGTCGTTGCCGACGTTGCGGCGCACGCGCACCGCCTCGCCCGGCGCGAAGAGATGCACCGGCTCGGTCGCCGAGACGTGCGCCATCTGCCTGAGCGGCGAGATGTCATCCAGCACCCAGATGCCTCGGCCGTAGGTGCCGACGACCATGTCGTTGCCGTGAATCACGATGTCGCGATAGGACGTGTTGGGCAGATTGAGCTGCACCGACTGCCAGTGGTCGCCGTCGTCGAACGAGACGTACATGCCACTCTCGGTGCCCGCGAACAAGAGCCCGCGCGTCTTCGGGTCCTCGCGCACCACCCGCGCGAACGACCCGCTCGGCTGACCCGTCTGGAAACCATCGGTGATCTTCGTCCACGTCTTGCCGTAGTCGCGCGTGCGGTACACGTACGGTGCGTAATCGCCGGCGCTGTAGTACGCGAACACGACGTACGCCTCAGCCGCGTCGAAGTGCGACGCCTCGATGCCCAGAACGTCGCCCGGCTGGTTGGGGATGCTCACGTCCTGCCACGTCTTGCCTTCGTCCTGCGTCAGCTTGATGAGGCTGGTGTTCGTGCCGACCCAGATCTCGCCGCGCTTCACGGGCGACAGCGCCATGGACTGGATCGTGCCGCCCACCAGCAGCCCGGGCTTGCCGCGCAGGCTGTCCGGCGTGGGAACGGTGTCCTTGGGATAGCCCAAGTCGGGCGAGATCTTGGTCCAGTGCGCGCCGCCGTCGAGCGAGGTCATCACGAACTGCCAGGCCGCGACGAGCTCGCGCGGGTTCCAGGGCGCGAATGCGATCGGCTGCGAAATGGATGCCCTAGCGTGCAGCGCCGGATCGAGCTGCGGGCTCACGTCGATCCACTGCTCGCTCGGGTAGCTGATCTTGAAGATCCCGACGCCACTCGCGTAGACGACGTTCGGGTTCAGCGGATCGGGCGCTTCGCTGCCCCATTCCCAGCCCGGCACGGGGTTCCAGTCGAGCGGCGTAATCGCGCCCTGATTGCCGCGCAGGCGGGTGCGGATCGCGCCGGCGTCCTGCTGCGACGCGTAGACCCAGGCCGGATACGAATTGTCGACCGCGATGTGATAGACCTGCTCGGTCGACTGGTTGTACCACGAGCTCCACGTGGCGCCGCCGTCCAACGTCACGATGGCGCCCTGATCGTAGCCGAACAGCATGCGCTGGCCGTTGGTCGGATCGATCCACAACTGTTGCGGGTCGTCGCCGCCGGGCGCGCCCTTGAAGCCGGTGAAGGTGTTGCCGCCGTCGGTGGACTTGTAGCTCGCGGTGTTGACGGTGTAGACGATGTCGGGATTTTTCGGATCGACGTAGACGCCGCAATTGTAGCCGCCCTGGCCGTTGCGGATGCGCGGGTCGGTCGCGTCCATCTGCCGCCACGTGGCGCCACCGTCGTCGGAGCGCCAGAGCCCGGCGTTCTGGATGAGAAACATGCGCTGCGCGTTCGTGTTGTTCGCGACGGCGACCGATGTGCGGCCGTTGAGGCGCGGCAGCCCGCCGCCGGTGATTTCCTTCCATGTGACGCCTTCGTCCGTCGACTTGAACAGGTGGGTCTGTGTCGGAGCGTTCGGACCGCCCCCGCCCGCGCCGGGCCCGACTCCGGGGGTGCCGAAGCGTGGCAAACCCACGGGCGGCCGGTTGTAGTGCCGCACGCTGGTTGCAAGCATCACGTCGGGGTGATCCGCCGCCCAGGTGATCTTCTGCATGCCGGTCGTGTCGTCCACGTACAAGGTTTTGGTCCACGTCTTCCCGCCATCGGTCGAGCGGTACACGCCGCGCGTCTCACTTTTCTTGTGGACGTCGCCCTGAGCGGCGAGCAGCACGAGGTTGGGGTCGTGCGGATCGACGAGCATCGAGGGGATTTGGCGTGTGTCGTCGAGCCCGAGATGTTGCCACGTCTTGCCGGCGTCGCTGGACTTGTAGACGCCGTCGCCTTCGTTGATCCCGCCGCCGCTGATCAGATCACCCATGCCGACGTAGATGATGTTGGGATCGGACGGGGCCACCTCGAGGGCGCCGACCGAGGACGCGACGGTGACGGCGTCGAACACCGGGATCCAGGTTTCGCCGGCGCTGGTCGTCTTCCACACGCCGCCCAGGGGCAGTCCGATGTAGAAGGTGCCGGGTTGGCCGACGACGCCGGAGACGGCGGCGACTCGGCCGGCGCGGAACGGGCCGAGGTTGCGCCAGACGAGGCCGGACAGGAGGCCGGGGGCCACGGGGGTGGGGCCTGGTCTGGGCGCGGGGACGGCGAACGCGCCCAGGGCAACGAGGAGAACGGTTGTGCGTGCCAACATGGTCGACGAACTCTCAGGTTGGAGATGTGGCGGCATGTAATGATACGGGCGGCCGAGGCTTCGCGTTAGTATTTTAACCCATGGCCATGAACTTCCAGCGTCTCACCGAGCCCCTGGTCCGCGCCCGCTCCGGCGCGCTCCGGACCGCGTCCTGGTCCGCCGCGCTCGACAGCGCCGCCGAAGGGTTCGCGCGCCTGAAGACGCAACATGGGGGCGACGCGCTCGGCATCTTCAGCTGCTCCAAGGCCAGCAACGAAATGAATTTCCTGGCCGCGAAGCTCGCGCGGGTCGCCTTCGGCAGCCACAACGTCGACAGTTGCAATCGAACGTGACACGCACCTAGCGTCGTCGGTCTGGCGACGGTGTTCGGGGCTGGCGGCGGGACCAGCTCGTATCGCGAGGTCGAGGAGACCGACGTCCTCTTCCTCTGGGGCGCGAACGCCCGCGACGCGCACCCCATCTTCTTCCATCATGTGCTCAAGGGGGTCCACCGCGGTGCCACCCTCTTCGTCGTCGATCCCCGCCGCACCGCGTCCGCTCAATGGGCCGACGACTGGCTCGGCCTGAACGTGGGGTCCGACATCGCGCTCGCCAACGCCATGGCTCGCGAGATCATCCACGCGGGGCTCGCGAATGAAGCGTTCATTGGCACCGCGACGAGCGGCGTCGAGGCGTATCGGGCGTGCGTCGAGCGGTACACGCTCGACTTTGCCGAGCGGGAAACCGGCGTGCCGGCCGACGTGATCCGCCGCGCCGCTCACGCGTACGCCCGTGCCGATCGCGCGATCATCTGCTGGACGCTGGGCATCACCGAGCATCACAACGCCGTCGACAACGTTCTGGCGCTGATCAACCTCGCGCTCCTGACGGGGCACGTCGGCAAATACGGCTCGGGCGTCAACCCGCTGCGCGGCCAGAACAACGTGCAGGGCGGCGGCGACATGGGCGCGATTCCGAACCGCCTCGTCGGGTTCCAGGACTGGGTGACGGACGCGGAAGTGCGGAAAAAGTTCGAGCACGCATGGGGCGTGACGCTCGCACCCAAGTACGGCAAGAACCTGACCGATATGTTCACCGCCATGGAGCACGGCGAGCTGCACGGCATCTACGCGATCGGCGAGAATCCCGCCCAGGCCGAGGCCGACCAGCATCGCGCCCAAAAGCTGCTCCAGAGCCTCGACCACCTCGTGGTACAGGACATCTTCCTCACCCGCACGGCCGAGCTGGCGCACGTCGTGCTGCCGGCGTCCGCAAGCTGGTGTGAGTCGGAAGGAACCGTCACGAACAGCGAGCGCCGCGTCCAACGACTGCGCAAAGCCCTCGATCCGCCGGGCAACGCCAAGGACGACATGTGGATCATCTGCGAAATCGCGCGACGCCTCGGCGTCGATTGGGGCCATCCGACGGCGGAAGCCGTATGGAATGAAGTCCGCTCGCTCGCGCCGATCTTCCACGGCATGACGTACGCGCGCCTCGAAGCGGCAGGCGGGTTGCAGTGGCCGTGCTACGACGAACAGCATCCGGGCGAGCTGTTCCTGCACGCCCGCCTCTGGCAGGAGCCGCGCGGCGGACCTCCAGCACCGTTCTCGGTCGTCGAGCATGATCCACCGCTCGAGCAACCTGACGCGGACTATCCGTTCCAGCTCACCACCGGCAGGCGGCTCGACTCCTACAACACAGGCGTCCAGACCGGCGGGTACACGTCACCGCTCCGCCGGCCTGAGACCCTGGACATGTCGCCTGAGGACCTGATCCGACTCGGGCTCGAGGAGGGAGACATCGTCCGCATCACGTCGCGGCGCGGCAGCGTCGTCGCACCGGTGCACCTGGACGAGGGGCTCAGAGCGGGCCTGGTCTTCATGACGCTGCACTTCCAGGATGAAGTCCGGACCAACGTCCTGACGGTGGACTACACGGACCCGAAGTCGGGCACCGCCGAATTCAAGGCTTGCGCGGTCCGTGTGGAGCCGGAGCTCGTCCGGGCCTAGCGCGTGGACCTTCATCTTTCCAAAGCCGAACCGACGCCTGAAGAGCGCGAGGCCATCGACGCGCTGGTAGGCGTGCCTCAGGCTCGCGATACGCACACCGCCGCAGGCGGCCGCGCCGCGCGTGCCCGGCGGCATCTGCTGCTGCCGGCGCTGCAGGCGGTCCAGTCGCGCGTTGGCTGGATCAGTGAAGGCGCGCTGACCTACCTCTGCGGGCGCCTCACGGTGCCTCCGGCCGAGGCATACGGCGTCGTGACGTTTTACGCGCTGCTCTCGACCACTCCCCGGCCCAAACGTGTGCTCCATCTGTGCGACGACATCGCCTGTCGCTGCAAGGGTGCCGAAGCGCTGTGCGCCGAGCTGGAGCGCACGAAGGGTGACACGCTGGTCCTGCGCAGTCCCTGTCTCGGCCTGTGCGACGAGGCGCCGGCCGCGCTCCTGACGGTCGCGGGAGCCGAGCCCGTGGAACGACTGTTCGGTGACGTGACGGCCGCGCGGGCGAAGCAAGTGTTGAAGGGCGAAGTCCCGGACGGCGCCACGCGCCTGCCGCTGCCACAGGCACGCGACGCATCGCTGCGCTTGCTCCGCCGCGTGGGCGTGGTGGACCCGGCGAGCCTCGACGACTATCGCGCGCGTGACGGCTACGCCGCGCTGCGCCGGGCGCTCGAGATCGGGCCCGCCGAGGTGATCCGCGAAGTCACGGACGCCAAGTTGATGGGCCGCGGCGGCGCGGCGTTCCCCACCGGCCGCAAGTGGGACGCCGTCGCAAAACAGACGGTGCGGCCCCACTACCTCGTCTGCAACGCCGACGAATCGGAGCCCGGCACGTTCAAGGACCGCGTGCTGATGGAGCAAGACCCGTTCAGCGTGGTCGAGTCGATGACGGTCGCCGCGTACGCGACGGGATGCGAGCGGGGATTCATCTACCTGCGGGGTGAGTATCCGCTCGCATACGCGCGCTTGTCGCACGCGATCGCGGCGGCACGGGACCGCGGGCTGTTGGGCGAGACCATCATGGGGCGGCCGTTCGCATTCGACATCGAGATTCGCCGCGGCGGCGGCGCCTACATCTGCGGCGAGGAGACGGCGGTTTTCAACTCGATCGAGGGGTACCGCGGCGAGCCGCGCAACAAGCCGCCCTTCCCGGTCGAGTCCGGGCTGTTCAGCAAACCGACGGTGATCAACAACGTCGAGACCCTCGTCAACGTGCTCGAGATTCTCAAGGTCGGTGGACCTGCCTACGCCGCCATCGGCACGCCGGGCTCGAGCGGCCCGCGACTCTTCTGTCTCTCGGGGTGCGTCACGAAGCCGGGGATCTACGAGGTGCCGTTCGGCGCCACGCTGCGCGAGGTACTCGACCTCGCGGGCGGCGTGAAAGACGGCAGGCCGCTGCAGGCGATCCTGCTCGGCGGCGCCGCCGGCGTGTTCGTTCGGGCCGACGAGCTCGACATCCCGTTGACGTTCGAAGGCGTGCAGGCCGCCAAAGCCACCCTGGGCTCGGGCGTCATCATGGTATTCGACGACCGTGTCGACATGACGGACATCGTGCGACGCATCGCGCAGTTCTTCCGCGACGAGTCCTGCGGCCAATGCGTCCCGTGCCGCGTGGGCACCGTGCGCCAGGAAGAGGCGCTGCACCGGATTCAGGCGCGCCGGCCGATCGGAACGACCCGTGACGAGCTCGCGCTGCTCGAAGAGATCGGCGTGGCAATGAAGGACGCATCGATCTGCGGGCTGGGACAGACCGCTTATAGCGCGATCCAGTCTGCCGTCACGCGACTGCATCTCTTCGACGGCACAGCCACGGCATGACGGCGCTCATCCAGCTCGGGCCGCGCAAGCGGACGGTGGAAATCCAGATCGACGGCCGGAAGGTTCAGGCGGTCGAAGGCACGACCATCCTCGATGCCTGCACACAGCTCGATCAGAAAATTCCCACGCTCTGTTACCTCGACACACTGCGCCCGGTAAATGCCTGTCGCGTGTGCGTCGTCGAGCTCGAGGGATCGCGCGTGCTGGTGCCGGCATGCTCGCGCCCCGTGGCGGCCGGGATGGTGATCAAGACCAACTCCGCGCGCGTCCGACTCAGCCGCAAGTTGGTGCTCGAGTTCCTTGCCTCGTCGGTGGACTTGTCCACGACGCCGGACGTTGCCGGCTGGCTCGACGACTACGGCGCCAAACCCGAGCGCTTCGGGCCTCCTGCGCCGCCGTCGCATGAGGGCGCGCGCGACGGCGCCGTGGCCGGTCATCATCACCCGCCCGATCCGCGCTACGCCGCGACCGTGGCGCAGCCGCCGAAGATCGACAACGACTTGTACCTGCGCGACTACGCCAAGTGCATCCTGTGCTACAAATGCGTGGAGGCCTGCGGGACCGAATATCAAAACACATTTGCGATCGCGGTGGCGGGACGGGGATTCGACGCGCGCATCGCGACGGAGTTCGCTACGCCGCTCCCCAACTCGGCGTGCGTCTACTGCGGCAACTGCATCGCCGTGTGCCCCACTGGGGCCCTGATGTTCAAGACGGAGTACGACCGCCGCCACGCAGGCACATGGGATGAGGCGCAGCAAACCGTGACCCGGACCGTGTGTCCCTACTGTGGGGTGGGGTGCAACCTCGATCTGCACGTGCAGGACAACGAGATCGTCAAAGTGACGTCACCGCTCGACCACGACGTGACGAGCGGGAATCTCTGCATCAAGGGCCGCTTTGGGTGGCGCTACGTGCAGAACCGGGCACCGCGGCCCGATTAGGCGGTGACGCGCTGGGGGTGGGTGTAGACCGTCATCCGGCCGCGCCGCGCAAAGCCGACCAACGTCAATCCCGCCTGCTCCGCCACGCGCACCGCGAGACCCGTCGGTCCGGAGATCGCGGCAAGTAGACCTGCCCCGAACACCGTCGCCTTCTGCGCCATCTCGAAGCTCGCTCGACTCGTGACGACGATGAACCCCGCGGCGGGTTGGACGCCGGCTCGCAGCAGCGCACCGATCAGTTTGTCGAGCGCGTTGTGCCGGCCCACGTCCTCGCGCGCATGAAGGATGGCTCCATCGAGCGACGCCCATGCCGCCGCGTGCACCGCCCCCGAGGCCGCGTTGAGCTCTTGGTGCTCGGTCAGCGATTGCAGCGCGCGCTCGATCGCGCGAGCCGGCACTGCGGGCCCGGACGGGACCTGATGCAAGGTCTTGAGCACCGCCTCGATGCTATCCGACCCGCAGATGCCGCAGCCCGTGCGGCCGGCGAGGCGGCGGGTGCGTCCGGCGATGACCGCTTCGCACTCCTTGGCGACGGCGGTCTGGAGCTCGATGCCCTGGCTGTACTTCACGATCTCAATCGCTTCGAGATCGGCGGGGGTGCGAATCAGCTCCTCGGTCACGCTGAAGCCGACCGCGAAGTCCTCGAGATCGCGCGGCGTCGCCATCATGACGACGTGCGGGATGTTGTTGTAGACGATGACCACGGGCGTTTCTTCGACGACCTGCTCGGTCCGCGCTTCGAACGAGCCGTCCTTCCATTGGCGCGCCGGGACCCGAAGCAGCGCATCGGCGTAGCCGAGGCGAAGGAGTCCCAGCGGATCCTGCATCTGCTTCAGGTCACCGGCCATGCTGAGAATATACGGTGCTCGACGTTTCCCAGTTCACAAAGAGAAAGCCGCCTGGGGCGTCGAACTTCGGCTCGCCGGGTCCGGGCAGGATCTGGAGCTGGAGCTCTTCGATCTTGTTCCTCGAGCAATCCCAGCACGAGAGCGCGTAGTCGCCGTCCCGCCGGGTACGCGACAGGAGCATTACATGCACCAACGCATTGTCGGTCACCAGGCCGCCGTTCTTGTAGAGATGCCCGAACGCCCAGAGCGCCACGGCGCTGTTGATCGTCGGCACGAGCGGCGTGTGTACGGCGGTATTCCCGTGGTAGTACAGGCCCAGGATCACGCCACCGAACCGCGGGTGATGCGGGACGTCTTTCGTCTGCACGCGATCGAGCACGAGCTTCCAACGCGCCCCGTCCTGCGTGGTGAATTCCGCGATGCCGTCCACCGAGTCGCGCACCGCGCCCTTGTCCCAGGCCGTGAACGTGAACGTGCCCGCGACGCGGGTCAGGTTGTCCGAGTAAGGGCCGTTTTTCACCTGGGACTCGAGCCCTTCGCGCTCGTCGCCGAACTGCTGCAGAATCGGCGCGGCGCTGTCGGGAAACGGAAATGGCCCGGGGAGAATCTGGATCACGGTCCCTCCGCCATTCACTCGGATCGCCTCGACCCGCGGTGCCGGCTCGTGCGTTGACGCCTCCTGGTACGGCGTCGGGGCAGCGTCCCCAGCGCGCACGACGTTGAGGTCAGCCTGCATGCCGAGTTTCTTGTGTGAGTCGTTTCCCACCGGACAGTACGCCTCGTACGTCCCGGGCTTGAGGGTGAGAGTCAGCGTGGCGCTCGAGCCCGGCTGAATCACCGTCGTTTCCTGCTCGATCCCCTGCCCTTCGACCTCGAAGGCGTGCGGAATGGTGCCCGTGTTGGTCACGGTGAATGTCACGGGCCCAGCCGTGATACTGCTTGACGACAGCTCGACCTTCCACTCGGACAACTTGACGTCGACCGCCGCCCGGTCACCGGGGATGCGGTGGGCCGGCGTCCCGGCGAGCGCCAGCGTAGCGAACAGGAGCCCGGCGACGTTTCGGGATGGCACAGCAAGCATGGAATTCATACGCGATCTTCCTCCAGAGAAAGTCCGACGGCAGTGTGGTCATTGCCGGAGACTCCCCCCACGCCGCCGTTATTCCCCCGGGAATAAAGTCGTGGACGCTCGAGTCTTCTCCTGAAGGCTCCACGAGATCGTGAGGAGTGTTGGAGTCAAACGAGCTGGCGCGATTTGAAGCGGCCGTGCTGCCGCACCTGGACGCCGCGTACACGCTGGCGCGCTACCTGACGAGGAACGACCACGATGCCGAAGACGTGGTACAGGACGCCTGCGTGCGGGCGCTCAAGTATTTCGCCACGTTCCGTGGCGACCAAGGCACCAGCGCGCGCGCCTGGCTGCTCACGATTGTGCGCAACACCGCCTACTCCTGGCACAAGGGCCGCCGCAACGACGCGCTCACGACGGAGTTCGACGAGACCGAGCACAGCGACGTCGTGGCCGATGCGGATCCGGAGGCCCGGGAGACACTCAGCCGCGCGCTCGAGCGTCTGGCGCCGGAATTCCGGGAGGTAATCGTCTTGCGGGAGCTCCAGGGCCTGTCGTACAAGGAGATCGGCGACGTCGCGGGCGTGCCGGTCGGCACGGTGATGTCGCGCTTGTCGCGCGCCCGCGCCCAGCTCCAGCGGGCGCTGCGGAAGGAGGACTGACGTGACGGCCCCCCACCCGAGCTTCGAAGCCCAGCTGGACGCCTATCTCGATGGCGAGCTTGCAGCGACCGATGCGCGTGAGCTCGAAGCGCACCTTGCCCAATGTGCGGAGTGCGCGCGGTTTCGAGACGAACGGCTCGCGCTGCGTGCGGCGATCGCGGCTCGTGTCCCGGCGTTCCAGACATCGGACGTCCTGCGCCAGCGCGTACGGGCGGCGCTGAGGACCTCCGCACGCCGGTCTCGCTTCAATCTCCGGGCTTGGTGGCGGCCCCTCGCGCTCGCCGCGTCATTCGTCATCGTTGCGTTCGGAAGCTGGAGTCTCGCGTTGCAGCGTGCAGCCGGCGCGGCACTCGCCGATGACGTGCTGTCGAGCCACATCCGGTCCTTAATGCCCGGCCACCTCACCGATGTTGTCTCTTCGGATCAGCACACGGTGAAACCGTGGTTCAATGGCAAGCTCGACTACTCGCCCCCGGTGCACGACTTCGCCGCGCAGGGGTTTCCGCTCGTCGGTGGCCGGCTCGATTATCTCGATGGACGGACGGTCGCAGTGCTCACGTACGGCCGACGCCAGCACTTCATCAACGTGTTCCTCTGGCCTCGCGCGCGCACCCCGAGCGGCACGCCCACCGTTCGCGACCGCCAGGGCTATCACCTGCGGCACTGGACTACGCCGGACTACGCCTATTGGGTCGTGTCGGACCTGGGGAGCGCGGAGTTAGGAGACTTCGTGCTCCTGCTGCAGCGAGCGGATTCGGCGGCGACTCGCGGCGGAACGTAGCGGCGTTTAGGGGCGCCGCGCGTCGTTCTTCGAGGATTCGGGTGGTGCGATCGGCGCGCTCGCGCGCCAACAATCGGTGTGCTGCCACTGCTTCGTAGCCGCGCTCATCATCGCGTTCGGCTTGGTAGGATCAACGGGCTGGTGACAATTCGGACAGATCAACGTCACACCCTGCGGCGGCCTCGGCATGGGAGCTCCCGGTCCGGACCGTATGAAGATTGCCGGGCGCCGCATGGGGTAACGTGGGTTTTGCCCTACGGTGCTTTAGCGCTGCGGGGCGCCCTCGGTCCCCATGCGATCCCGGTCGGTCAAGTCCGACGATGGGATGCGCCAACTGCGCACCAAGGCCAGCCAGGAGTCCGGCCGAATCGTCACGTCGCGGACGCGGCGCTGGACGGCGGCCACGTTGTCCGGGGCGTACAACACGGCGGCCGGCGCGTCTGCGTTCCAGAGCGCGATCGCGCTGTACAGCAAGCGCGTCGCATCCGCCCGATTCCGCGCCCCGGCCGCCTGCTCGAGCAAGCGATCGACTTCCGGGTTGTCGTAGCGGCCTGGATTTCCTCCCCCGAAGCCGCGCCGCGTCCAGTTCTCGAGTGTCGCGTCGATGGGGGACGGGCCGGTGGCCCACGCCCCCAGGACGGCGTCGAAATGCCCCGTGTTGGTGCGCGCCTGCATGAGGCTGAGATCGACCTCGTCGATGCTGACGTCCAGTCCCGCCGCGCGGAGCTGCTCCTGGATCAACCGCGCGTATTGCCGGCGCAGCCCGCTCGTGGTGGGCACGAGAATATGGAAGGCTCGCCGGCGGTGCTGCGCCAGCAGCCGTGCCGCTTGTGCGGAGTCGTGTGCCACGTCGCCCGCCAACGACCGGTCCCAGATGGACCACAGGCGGGGCATCGGGCCGGGCGGCACATCGGCGAGATCCCCCCACACGTTCTGCACCATGCGCTGGCGATCGAGCGCCATCACGACCGCCCGCCGCATGTTGCGATCGCCGAAGACGGGATGCGGGGCGCCCGTGTCGCCATTGGCGCGCAAGTTGAACGCGAGAAAACCGTAGGCCGTGCCGTGGTACGGATAGGTGACCACGGCCGCTGCGTCGTGAACCCGCGTCACATTGCTGGGCGGCCCCAGAACCTCGATCGCATCCGCCTCACCGGCGACGAGCTGCGTCACCGCGACGTCGAGGTTGGGCGTGAAGCGCCAGATCAGCCGCCGCACGTGGGGGCGCCCGAGGAAGAAGGTGGAGTCGGCGGCGAGCTCGAGACTCTCCCCCGCCTTCCAGCGCACCAACCGGTACGGTCCGTCGCCGATCGGCTCGCGTCCGAACGGCGCGGTGCGCCACGCGGCGCGCGGGAGTGCGCGGAGCACGTGGGCGGGAAGCACGCGCATGTGATACACGGCATCGAAGAACATTTCGGCGTAGCGGCGGCGAAAATGGAACACGGCGGTGAGCGTGTCGCGCGCGCTCACGGATGCGATGTCCCGCAAGGCGTAGCGCGACGGTGCGTCGACGACCGAGTCCGTGTACACCTCGAACGTGAACGCCACATCGGCCGCGGTGACGGGTACCCCGTCCTGCCAGTGGGCCCGCGGATCGAGATGGAAGGTCAACGTCACGGTGTCGGTCCAGTCCCAGCGGGCGGCGAGCTGCGGCACGAAGTCGTCGTCCCCGACCGTATTCGACGACATCCCGACATCGGCGAGCTTGAGGAAGAGCTGGTCGGTCACGTCGCGTCCGATGGCCAGCAGGGTGATCGGGGGAAGCAGAATATCAGGCTCGCCCGGCGCGGCGATCACGAGCGCGCCACAGTAGTCACCGTGGCACCCGCCGCGGGGCTCACAGCCGGCGAGCGCGGCGAGGAGGAGGCTCGTGGCAATCGCCAGGACGCGGCGCACGTCCAATGATGCTCCCAGCTCCGCGATCTGTACAGACTTAGTCAGGTCGCAATCTCGATGAGATCGTCTCCGAGGCACATCACTGCGGCGTATCGAGCGGATGCTTGCTCCGCTCGTAGAATTCAGTCTGCAGCCGCAGACTCTCCGCGTCGGCCTTCACGGCACGGATCGCCTGGACAATCGTGTTGATCCACGACTTCGCCTCGAAGTCGCCGAGCTCGCGGGACGCGACGGCGCCGTCGCCGGCGTAGTGATTCGGGAAGCGCGCGTACCACCAGATCCCCGTGTACAGCCCCTCCGGCAGTTTCAGGCGCGCCTGATCGGCGCCCGACTCCTGCCTGGCGCGGTCGAGATGGACGAGATCGGGGCGCGCGATCATGCTCACGGACGTTTCGCTTTCGCCCGCGTGCATGTCGGTCGAGCGATCCGATTTATGCGCCGGCTCGCCCGGCCCGGAGCGCGCGATGTTCTGCACGTACACGACGTAGTCATGCGGCGACTCGAGCTCGCTCTGCGCGAAAAACGGCAACAAACTGTTGTTGCCGCCGTGACCGTTCACGATGATGATCTTCTTGCAGCCATTGCGCGCCATCTCATCGGTCGTTTCCTGCAGTAGCTGCAGCTGGAGTCCCCTGCTGTACGCCACCGTGCCGGGCTCGTGCTTCGCCTCGAAGATTTGCCCGAAGTAGTACTCCGGAAACACGATGGCGTATTCCTGCTGGGCGGCATTGAGAGCGACGTAGCGCACGTTGAGCAGGTCGTTGCCCAGCGGGAGATGCGGTCCATGCTTCTCCATGATGCCGAACGGCAGCAGGCAGGTGCCTTGCGCGCGGGCGATGCCGTCCTTGAAGTCGGCCGCCGTCAGCTCCTCCCAATGCACGGAGAGCTTGGCTTGTGACGCGCTGAGGACCTGGATGGCAAGCAGCAGCGATCTGACCACGTAACCTCCAGCTGCAGGTGGCGAAGGGAGCTGTCACATGTCAACGAGTCTCAGGCGCTCCGCCAGCTCCGCGCGACGACCGTCCGTCCAGGCGTGGCGACCGAGGCCACGGGCATCGGGCCGAACTGCAGATCGCTCGGCACGAGGTCCTGCGAGGCATTCAGCATCTCGTCCCACGTGATTTCCTGCCCGGTATAGGCGGCCTCGCGCCCCATGATCGCGGTGAGCGTGCTCTCGGCGACTTGTCGGCCCTCGTTGAGCGGACGGCCGGCACGGATGCTCGCGATCAGATCTCGGTGCTCCTGCACGTACGGGTTGGTCTTCGGCGTCTGCGGATCCGGCTCCCAGCGCCATGGCGCCGCGCCTTCGATGAGGGAGTGAGCGTCGGATGTGCCGCGGGTGCCCACGAAGCGCTCGGCGACCCGCGACGCCGTGTGCTCGATCTGGCGACACATGCTCTGCACCCGCGCCCCGCCTGGATATTCGAATTCGACGGCGAAGTGATCGAAGATGTGCCCATAGGCGGCGTCGGTGCGCGCCTGGCGCCCACCCACGCCCACCGCCTTCACGGGATGCCCGCCGAACACCCAATTCGCCACATCGATGTTGTGCACGTGCTGCTCCACGATGTGATCACCCGACAGCCACGTGAAGTAGAGCCAGTTCCTGATCTGCCACTCCACGTCGGACCACGCCGGCTCACGCGGGTGCATCCACAGGCCGCCCTGGTTCCAGTAGACCTGGCCGCCAACCAGGTCGCCGATGCCGCCGTCGTGGATGCGCTGGATCGCCGCGCGGTAGCCCGCGTCGTGGCGCCGCTGCGTGCCGGCCACGATGGCCAGCCCTTTCTGGGCGGCGAGGTCGGCGGTCGCCATGACGGAGCGTACGCCGCCCGAGTCCACCGCCACCGGCTTCTCCATGAAGACATGCTTCCCTGCCTCGATCGCGGCCGCCAAGTGGCGTGAGCGAAACGCCGGCGGCGTCGCGAGCAGCACCAGGTCGATCTTACTCTCGAGGACCTTCTGATATGCGTCGAAACCGGTGAAGGCGTGCCGGTCGTCCACGGTCGCCACGCTCGCCAGGTTCTCGCGACACTTGGCGAGATGATCGGGAAACAGATCGCCCAGGGCGACGAGCTCCACGCCGTCCGAGGACGTGAGACAGTCCTTCACAGCAGCCGTGCCCCTGCCGCCGCAGCCGATCAGCCCGATGCGAATCGGGGCCGCGGCGGACGCGGGCGTGCGCGCCAGAGCCAGTCCCGCCGCAGTCGACGCCGTGACCGTCACGAACCGACGACGTGTGATGTTCTGCACAGCTCGCGCTCCTGTCAGTCAGCGGTTGAACGGCAGGCCCAGGCCGATGCGCAGGCCCCAATTGCCGTTGTAGAACGGGAACGGACTGCTCTGCGCCGCGTGAAACATGGCGTCGAGATCGACGCCGCCGCGCAGCCAGAGCCGCCCGTTCAGTTGATAACCCAACCCGAGGACCACCGATACGCCGCCGTCGCTCGCCTGGTAGGGTGCGCCATACCAGTTGCGCACATACCCGATTCCGAACAGCGCTTCCAGCCGGTTGCCTCCCCCGATGGGCGCGCGATCTACCAGGCGCAGGTGCACGGGGGTGTACGACACCGCGTTGCCCGAGGCGTGCGCGACGTCGACGTCGAGCGTGAGCCTCGAGCCGAGGTACACGGTCGCGCCGGCGCCGACGGCCAGGGCGTCACCCATCCCCAATCCGTTGTCGAAATTGACGTAGCGGGTGAAACCGCCGACCTCCATCGTGCCGCGCCGCTGCGCCGCCGCCGCCGCCGGCTGCGCCAGTACCAGCGCCGCCACCGCCAACACACGCATTGTTTGAGACGTCATGGTCATTTCTCCCGTCGAGCTCGTTTCGTGGTGATGAGGATGACGCCGTTCGCGCCCCGAACGCCGTAGATCGCCGTCGCCCCGGCGTCCTTCAGCACGTCGATCCTGGCGATATCGCTCGGCACAATGCCGGCGAGGGCGGCCCCGATCGCGCCTTGCGCCGGGACGCCGTCGATCACGAGCAGCGGCTCATTGTCGCCGTGCAGTGAGCGCGTGCCGCGGATCCGGAGCGAGACGTCTCCGTTCGGCATGTGAGTCACCACGAGGCCTGGCAGGCGCTCCAGCATCTGCACGACCTGTGTGACCCCGGCGTCCGTCTCCTCAGGCCTCAGCGATGCGATGGAACCCGTCACCTGTTGCGTCGATTCCGTGCCGTAACCGACGGAGACTTCCCCATCCTTGGGCGCAGGACTTTGTCGGTTGGGCGCACGGCCACACGCGACGAGCAGGGCGAGCCCAACGGCCGATGTCTTTGTCAAAATCCAGGATTCTGGCTGAGCAGCGGGTTCCGGTTCAGCTCATCGCGCGGGATCGGCATGAAGTACATCTTGTTGTCCCAGGCCCGGTGCTGGATACTGTGCGTCTCGTAGCGGTAATTCCTCCACGTACTCCGATCGGTGGGGCTCTTCCCGTCGGCGAAAATGTTGATCCCGAACGCGTCCTTGTTGAGCACCTGCGGCGCAATCATCCAGCGCCGCGTGTCGAAGAAGCGCTGCTCCTCGAACGCCATCTCGACGCGTCGTTCGTTCCGATACTCGTCCCGGAGATCAGGTCCGGCGACCAGGTCCGGCATGCCGGCGCGGCGCCGGATCTGGTTCAGGACGGTGAGCGCGTCCCCCACCTCGTTCAGCTCGATCGACGCCTCGGCGTAGTTCAGCAGCACCTCGGCATAGCGGAAGAATATCCACGGCACCTGTTCCTTGGTGAACTGGGCGTTGATCGAGGGATCGATGAACTTCCGCAGGTAGTAGCCGGAGTAGGCGCCGTTCCAGTTCTCGACCGGGCTGTCGCGGGTGTCGAGGCCCGGCACCAGAGTGGTGTCGATCTTCGTCGCGCCGGCCACGACTGTGGTGTCGATGATTCGAAGCTGACGAAACGTCTCAATTGTGCCGCGGGGATCGAGGTTCTTCACATCATCCGGGCGCGTCCTCCAGGAGGCGCCGTCGTAGGCGATCGAAGCGTAGAACCGCGGATCGCGGTTGGCGTAGGGGGCCGCCGCTTCCACCGGGTTGCTCCAATCGAACTTCGAGCCATCGGCCATGCGGTAATCGTCGACCACGTTCTGCAGCGGCGTGTTGCCGCCCCAGGTGTGAAAGCCGTTGGGGCCGTTGTGCAGGCCGGGATTGTAGCCGTCGTCGCGGGTGGACAAGAAAAACCGGCTCAGGATCACTTCGGTACTCATCTGCTGCAGGAACAGGTCGCCGTAGTTCTGGGCCGCGTTCTGGGGACCCGTCGGGATCGGCCGGAAGAGGCCATAGATCCCAAGATCCATCACCGCCTTGGCGGCGTCCTTGGCGGCACGCCAGAGCGCCACGCGATCCTGCGGCGTGGCGTATCCCGTTTCTGGCTTGCCGCTCGGGTTCGCGTTGTAGAGGTCGCTGGCCGCGTACAGCAGCACGCGCGCCTTGAGCGCAAGCGCCGCCCCCTTCGTCGCTCGGCCGAGGTCGGTCCCCGAGTAGGACAGGGGCAGCAACGCGGCTGCCGAGTCGGCATTGGCCACGATGAAATCGACCGTCTCCTTGAAGCTGTTCCGCGCGACGGCGTAGTCGTCGTTGAGGCCGTACACCTTGGTGATCAGCGGCACGCCGCCGTACATCCGCATCAGGTTGTGGTAGAAGTACGCGCGCAAGAAGTAGGCTTCTCCCTTCATGCGCTGTTTCAACGCGTCATCAAAGCCCGCCGCATCGATGTGGCTGAGGAAGATGTTGGTCTGCCGGATGCGCGCGTAGTTGGGCCCCCAGTTGAAGTGACCGTAGCGGCCGTCATCGAGCGCCCCCCGGGCGCTCGAAGTAATGAGCGATTGCACGACCACTTCGGTGTTGTAGTTGTGGATGAAGTGCGTCTCGTCGGTCATCGACGCCAGCATGATCTCGTACAGCCCGTGCCCCATACCCCGGTAGGCGTCGTTCAGGAACGCTTGCGCCAGGTTCGGATCGGTGAACACGGCCGCATCCGGAAACTGGTCTTTCGGCGTCACGTCGAGGACTCCCTGGCAGCCGGTCGTCCCCAGCAGGGCGAAGACGGCGATGGCGATACGGAACTCGCGGTTCATGGCAGGTAGTCTCCTAGAACATTACGGACGCGCCGAAGTTGAACACACGCTGCTGCGGGTAGTATTGACCGTTTGTGTCCCGCGTCTCGGGATCGACGACCTTGAACCGGTCCAGCAGCAGGAGATTGTATCCGTTGGCGTACATCCGGACATCGCGCAGGCCGAGGCGGCCGGCCAGGCGAGTCGGGAAGTGGTATCCGACCTCGACCGACTTGAGCCGGACGTAGCTCGCGTCGCGCAGGAAGTACGTGTTCGGGTTTGAAATCCAGTATTCGTCCTGCCGATTGTACGCGCGTGGCCCTTTGGCGTCGGGATTCTGTGGCGTCCAGCGCTCGGCGGCGTACTCGGCGGTGTAGTTGCCGATGTCACCCGATTCGGTCAGGAAGTACTGCACCGCATCGAAGCTTCCCTGGAAGAAGACGGTGGCGTCGAACTGACTGACCTGGGCGCCGAGCTTCAAGCCGAAGGTGTAGGCGGGGTCGCCGGTCTGGTCGATCCGGATGCGGTCGCGCGCGTCGATCACACCGTTGCCGTCGACGTCTGCGAAGATGATGTCTCCGGGGCGGGCACCCGGCCAATGGGGATGGCTTGCGACCTCGGCCGAGTCTCTGAAGATGCCGATCGCCTGATACAACAGGCCGGGACAGGACGACACGGACACGCACATCGGCCTACCGGTCGAGCGCTGCCACGCCGGCGCCCCCGGCGGCTCGTCCCAGTAGTCCACCCGGTTCCGGGCATGCCCGAAGTTGAACGTCACGTCGTAGGAGACGTCGCCGGCGAGTTGCTCGCGCCAGGCGATAGAACCGTCGTAACCCCAACTCGAAACTTGCCCGATGTTTTCGCGCGGCAGGCTCAGCCCGGTCGTCTGCGGCACCGAGGCGTTCCGATACCACAGGATGTTGCTGCGTTGTTCTTTGAAGTAGTCGAGCACGACGGAGAGCCGGTTCTGGAGGAGCGCGGCGTCCATGCCGATGTCGCGCTGGGTCGCGACTTCCCAGGTCACGTGCGGGTTTGGCGTCCGCGTCTGGTAGATGCTTTTGACTTCGGTGTTACCGCCGAAGACGTACCCGCTGCCGAACCCGTAGGTGGGGAGAAACTGCCACGGCTCGATCCGGTCGTTCCCGGTCTTGCCCCACGATCCGCGCAGCTTCAAATCGTCGAACAGCGATATGCGATCACGGAAGAACGGCTCGTCCGAGATGCGCCAACCGGCCGACACCGCGGGGAACAGGCCGAAGCGCCTGCCCTGCGGAAAGATGTACGAGCCGTCGACGCGGCCGACGAGCTCGAGGAGATACTTGTTCTTGAACGCGTAGTTGAGGCGGCTGAAATAGTTCTGCCGCGCCGCGACCCACTCCGTCCCGCTGCTGGTCTTCCCGAGATCGCCACCGGCGAACAGCTCGTCGACTTGATCGGAGACGAAGTAGTCGCGGAACCCGCTGAGACTCGAGCTGTCCACCGTCTGCCGCTCGATGCCGCTCATGAGGCCCACGCTGTGCGGCCCGAATTCGTGGCGATACTCGGCGAACAGGTTCAGCAGGCTACTGGCGGAGCGCAGGTCATACTGGTTGAGTTGGGGCGTGTTGAAGCCGCGGGTGGCGGCCTGCAGCACCGGCTGGCCGTTCGCGTCGCGCGTCTGGTAATCCCACGTATACAGCGTCCACGGCGTGCGCCACGCCTTATCCGCGCGCGAGCCATAATCGTAGGATGCGTTGGCATGGACGGTCAGGCCGCTCACGCCCGGCACCTCCCAGTCCCCGCCGAGGTTGCCCTGCAGGAAGTACCGGTCGTCCTTCTCGTAGCCCGTCGCCGGCGTGGCGATCACCGCCGGATTGTCGCCGTATTCGATATCGGGACCCGGCTTGCCATTGGGCCAGTACGCCGGGAGGTTCGGCTTGCCGCGCATCAGCTCGCGGAAAATCGAGCCCGCGCTCCGCGTCGGGAAATTGCGGTCCTCGAGCCGCCCCGTGACGTCGAACCGCAGGCGCATGTGGCTCGAGACCTGACCGTCGATGTTGCTGCGGAAGTTGTACTGGTCGTACCGCGTCGCGCTGTTGCGGTAATAGCCGTCCTCGGCCTGGCTCCCCAGCGAGAGATAGTAGCCGAGGCGGTCGGCGGTGCCGCGCAGCGCCACGTGCCCCACATTCTGCAGCGACATCGGTTTGATCACCGCGGCGAACCAATCGGTGTTGGGATACAACCAAGGATCCGCGTGGTCGGCATACTTCTGGATCACATCCGCCGCATAGCGGGGCGACTGATTGCGGTACGCGTCGATCTCGTCGAGCATCGTCATATACGTCGCCGCGTCGGCCATGCGGGGCAGGCGGGTAGGCTGGTTGAAGCCCTGGTTGAAGCTCGCCGTCAATTCCGGCCTGTTGCCGCTCCCGCGCTTCGTCGTAATCAGGATCACGCCGTTGGCCGCGCGCGAACCGTAGATCGCCGCCGTGGCGTCCTTCAGGACGCTGATGCTCTCGATGTCGCTCGCGTCGAGCCGTTCCAGGCCACCGACGCGGTCCGGCACGCCGTCGATCACGATGAGGGCGCTGTTGTCGTTGAGGGTGTGATTGCCGCGAATCCGGATTGTTGCGCCGTCGTACCCGGGCTCCCCACTGCGGTTGATCGTCACCACACCCGGGAGCCGGCCGCTCATGGTGTTCGACAGGTTGACCGTCGGTACGCTCTTCAGCTCCTGCCCCTCGACGGCGCTCACGGCGCCCGTCAGGGTCGCCTTGGACTGCTCGCCGTAGCCGATCGCCACGACCGCCTGCAGCTCGACGGCGTTCGCCGGCAACCGGACGTCGACGACGGCCTCCTGCCCGTCCTGAACCACGACCGTCGTATCGCGCGGCGCGTAGCCCAGCCGCCGGGCCCGCAGCCGGTAGGTCCCCGGCGGCACGGCGGTCATGGAGTACTGGCCCTCTGGGCCGGTCGTGGCGCCGAGGGGTGTCCCCAGCACCATGACGGCGACGCCCGCCAGTGGCCCGCTGGTGGTGGCGTCTCGCACCGTCCCCCGGATCGATCCCGTCTCACCGACCAGCGAGCGCGGCACGAGCGCGACCTGATTGTCGCTGGAGAACAGCACGTCCACATCGGTGGCGAGGAGCAACTCGGCCAACGCTCCGGCGACGGAGATATCCTCCGCGCGCAGGCGCACCGGGCGGCCCAGCGGGACGAGGGCCTTGCTGTAGAGCAGGTGCAGCCCTGCCTTGCTCGAGACCACCCGAAGCGCCTCCTCCAGCGTCACCCCCTCCAGGTCGAGCGAGATCCGCTGGCTCAGGACCGGCGAGCGAGCGACATCAACCGGCACCCGCCGGGCGGCGCGAGTGGCGAGGAGAAACCGGGGACCTAGGGCAGGAACGCCGTCATCGGACTCCTGGCCGCGCAGTGCGCACGGAGCGGTCGCGACGGCGAGCAGGGAAAGCAGCGACAGCAAACGAAGCATGGGCCGTGTCTCCTTGGATTACGGCGCCGGCCGCCGGCGGTACAGCAGGATGGTCGTTCCCCGCCGGGCGACACGGACGTTCAATGCAGCGCTGATGAGATCGAGGACTTTGTCGAGCGGCTCGCCATGCAGCGAAGCGGTGAGCGGATAGTCGCCGAGCGCGGAATCGCCGAGCTGGAGATCGGCGTCATACCAGCGGTTGAGCTGGGAGAGCGCTTCGCGCAACGGTGTGTTGCTGAACACCAGGCGGTCCCTGCGCCAGCCCAACCACGCCGCCGTGTCCGCGCCGTGCTCAATGCGCAGGCGGCCGCGGCGGTCGAGTCGGCCGAGGTCGGCGGTGCCGAGCACGCGACCACTTAATTCCACTGCGCCTTCGACGACGACGACGTCGACCTGACTGGCACCGGGATAGGCGCGGACGCCGAACTTCGTCCCCCGGTCGCGCGTGATGGCGTTGGCCGCGTACACCGTAAACGGCTTCCGCGGGTCAGGGACGACTTCGAAATACGCTTCCCCCTCGAGATACACGTCCCGCTGTTTGTGGCCGTACGTCGAAGCGTACCGGATCACGCTCGCCACGCCGAGGTCGACCAGCGTCCCGTCGGCGAGCCGCAGCGACGCGCGCTGCCCGCGCCTGGTCGCGATCTCGCGCAGCGGTGCCACAGCCGCGCGTCGAGTGCGATGCACCAGGACGCCCGTCAACGTGGCGCAGGCCAAGGCGGCCACGGCGACAACTCGCCACCGCCACCTGCGGACCTCACCCCCTGGCCCCCTCTCCGATCCGGGGAGGGGGGACGCGTCGTCCGGTCCGACGCCGAGCCCCATCGCGCGCCACGCTCCGTCGACGTCCCAGACGAAGCTCACCCGGCGAACCAGCTCCCACACGCGCACCAAGCCGCTGACCAACGCCGCACGTACCGGATCTTGCGCCAACCAGCGGCGCATCTCGGTCGCCTCGTCCGGCGTGCAGCGTCCCGCGACGTAGCGGGCAATACGAGGTCCGTCGCGCTCCTCGTTCACACGATCTCCTCCCTCCCGTGAGAACGCGCACGACGGGGCGAACCTTTACTGGATGTACGGGGCAAGCTTGACGCGCAGCGTCTTCAGCGCACGCCACATCTGCTGTTCAACGGTACTCACCGAGATGCACAGGATCCGCGCGATCTCGGCATTGGGGAGATTGCGGTAGCGGCTCAGGGTGAAGATGAGACGGCAGCGCTCGGGAAGCTCGGCGACAGCGCGCTCCAGCGCATCACGTAATTCGTGCTCACACAGCGGCTCGTCCGCCCCGGCCGGCACCGCACCCGGCCCGCCGGCCGGACTCTTCGCCCAGGAGGCGGCGACCCGTTCCCGGCGCAGATGGTCCACCGCCCGGTTGCGGGCGGCGGTATAGAGGTAGGAGGCCGCGAGCGTCGAGGCGGGTGTGCCGGCTCGCTCCCAAAGCCTGAGGAACAAGTCCTGCACCAACTCCTGGGCTACAGCGCGCGACCGCACATAGCCGTACACAAAATCGCAGAGTGGAGGATAGTGCGCGCGAAAAATGGCTTCGAACGCGGCGACGTCGCGGCGCTGGCCGCCGGCCTCACCGCTCGGAGCGAGGCAGCTCAAAGACGGCATGCTGTCCGCCATCGCGTCGGTCTCCGGAAGGTGACCGAGTGAGCTTCAAGTTTGACGCCAGATCGAGAGATTTCGTGACGCGACCGGGACAAGGGGTTAGCTACGGTCGGTGGCCAACTGTGGCATTCGCACCACAGCAGCCACGTTGCGTCAGCGCATCATCAAGGCACTTTCAAAAGGAGGGCCGTCCTGTGTCCGCACGTTATGCGTTCCTCGTCTGCCTGTGCGCGGTCGCGCTGCTCGGCGGCGCTACGTCCCCGCCTCCGCTCGACAACGGCCTGGCCCGTACTCCGCCCATGGGCTGGAACAGCTGGAACCATTTCGGCTGCGACGTGAGCGCTCAGCTCATCAGGGAAACCGCGGACGCAATCGTCGCGAGCGGCATGCGCGACGCCGGCTATCAGTACATCGTGATCGACGATTGCTGGCAGGTCGCGCGCGACCGGTCCGGCCGGATCGTCGCCGATTCCGCCCGTTTTCCGGGCGGCATGAAACCGCTCGCCGACTACGTGCATTCCAAACGACTCAAGTTCGGCCTGTACACCGACGCGGGACGCCAGACGTGCCAGGGCCGGCCCGGGACGTACGGCTCCGAGGAGGTTGACGCCCGAACCTATGCCGAGTGGGGCGTGGACTACGTCAAGGAGGATTGGTGCCACGCCGAGGGGCTCGACGCGCCAACCCAGTACGCCAAGTTCCGCGACGCGCTCGCCAAGGCGGGCCGGCCGATCGTGTTCAGCATCTGCGAGTGGGGCTCGAACCACCCGTGGGCGTGGGGACCACACACGGGCAACCTGTGGCGCACCACCGGCGACATCGGCGACCGGTGGGCCAGTATGATCGGCATCGTCGATCTCTCGAGTCAGTATGCGCTCGTCGCGGCTCCCGGCGGCTGGAACGATCCCGACATGCTCGAGGTCGGTAACGGCGGCATGACCGACGACGAGTACCGCGCGCACTTCAGCTTGTGGGCCATCATGGCGGCTCCCCTCATGGCGGGGAACGACGTGCGCACCATGAGCGCCACGACCCGCGATATCCTCACTAATAAGGAAGTGATCGCGGTGGATCAGGACTCGCTGGGCGTGCCGGGGATGTTGGTGCAGACGCCGCTACCGGATCTCCAGGTCTGGGCCAAACCGCTGGCCGACAGCGGGCGCGCGGTGGTGCTATTCAATCGTTCCGCGCTGCAGACCGTGATCACCGTGTCCTGGAGGGCTCTCGGACTTCGCGGGCCAGCCCGGGTGCGTGACCTCTGGACTCACACGGACCTCGGCACGTTCACGGGACGGTTCAGCGCGCCTGTGCCGGCGCACGGTGCGGTGATGGTACGGATTACGCCCTAGGTCTCAACTGGCAGCAACGCGGCACAGCGCTAGGTTAGAAGCTGATGCGCGTCCATGCGGTGCGAGGGGTGCTGCTCGCCCTGGCGCTACTCAGCGTCGGGTGCGGCCGGGCGTTTAAGTCGGGACCGCGCGAACCGGACCCGAGGACCACGCTACGCGTCCAGAATCAGAACTTCCTGGACATGAACGTCTATGTGCTGCGGGGGGGGCAACGCATCCGACTGGGCATGGTTCCAGGGCTCTCGACCGAGGTCTTCACGATCCCCGCCTACATCGTGAGAAGCTCGCCGCTCCAATTCGAAGTCCACCCGATTGGCGGTCTCGAAAACCCGCGCAGCGAAACGATCTCGGTGCAGCCGGGTGAAGAAATCCGCATCACCATCCCGCCGCGGTGAGTTAGGATCGTGTAGGCAAGCGCCGGATATCTGCCGCGACGAGCGGCGGGACGGCGTCTTTGCCCGCGAGCCAGTCTCGGACTTCCGATTGAAACACGCCAAGCTGCTGTGCCAGTCGCGCGGGGCCCCAGGCGATACGCTCGAGCTCACGCTTCAGTTGAATAGGAGTCAACATGCCCTCGGTTGTGTGCGGTAGAACTGCGTCCGACCGTGGGATAAAGAAACACCGAGGGCGCTGCTCTGCCAAGTAGAGCCTAGCTGGCGGGCCTTCCGCACAATAACGTAGGCGACTCCCACTCGCCGGATGCCACTCATGACCCGCCATTCTCGCCGCGAATTCCTGCAAACGACGGCTGCGGTGACCCTCGGTGCCGCCATCGGGCCGGGGGCCCAGGACCAGCCGACGCCCCAGCGCCGCACGACTCTATTTGCCGCGCCACCCATTGACCGCGTCCGCATCGGCTTCGTGGGCGTGGGGGGACAGGGCAGCACCCACGTCGAAAACCTGCTCAAAATCGAGGGAGCAGAAATCCGGGCCATCTGTGACATCGTGGACTGGAAAGTCGCACGGGCACAGGCCGCGGTCGTTGCGGCGGATCAGCCCAAGCCCGCGGGGTACGCCCGCGGCCCGCGCGACTTCGAGCGCATGTGCGCCGAGCAGGAGCTCGATCTGGTGTTCACCGCGACGCCCTGGGAGTGGCACGTCCCGGTGCTGCTCGCCGCGATGAAGAGTGGCAAGCACGCCGTGACCGAGGTGCCTGCCGCGATGACGGTAGACGACTGCTGGCAGCTCGTGGATACCGCCGAGCAGCTCAAAAAGCACTGCGTGATGATGGAGAACTGTTGCTACGACCGGCGCGAGATGCTGGCCCTGCATCTCGTGCGACTGGGCATGCTGGGCGAGCTGCTGCATGGCGAGTGCGGGTATCTGCACGACTTGCGCGAGATCAAGTTTTCCAAGGAAGGCGAAGGGTTGTGGCGCCGCGCCTGGTCGCAGACACACAACGGGAATCTGTACCCGACGCACGGGCTCGGCCCGATCGCCCAGTGTATGGACATCAACCGCGGCAATCGGTTCGATTTCCTGGTTTCGATGAGCTCGAACCACCGCGGCCTGGAAGAGTACGCCGCGGCACACTTCGCCGAGCCGGATGCGCGCCGTCACGAGGCGTACAAGCTGGGCGACGTCAACGTGACGTTGATCCGCACCGTCAAAGGCCAGACCATCTATCTCGGCCACAACACCAACAACGCCCGTCCCTACAGTCGCTTGAATCTCGTGCAGGGCACGAAGGGGATCATTCAGGGTTGGCCCGACCGGATCTTCATTGAAGGCAAGAGCCCCGAGGATTCGTGGGAGAAGCTGGACGCCTATTACGACGCGTTCGAGCATCCGCTGTGGAAATCGGAGCGCGTGCGGAACGCGACGGCCGGGCACGGCGGCATGGATTTCCTGGAGGACTGGCGCCTGATTCAGTGCTTGCGCGCCGGGCAGCCCACCGATCAGAACGTGTACGACGCGGCAGCCTGGAGCGTCATCGTGGAGCTGACCGAGCGCTCGGTGGCGTCACGGGGCGCGCCACAGGATGTACCCGACTTCACGCGCGGGAAGTGGCAGAGCACGCCACCGCTCGGCATTGTCGAGGGATGACATCGCCACCCGCGGCCGGCGGCGATCAGAACGCGACCGTCGCCGCCGGATTCCTCGGCTGGATGCTCGACGCGTTCGATTTCTTCCTCGTCGTCATGACCCTCACGGCGATCGGGAAGGAATTCGGCAAGTCGGACGCCGCGATTGCCCTCTCGCTCACGCTGACGCTCCTCTTCCGACCGGTCGGCGCCTTCATCTTTGGCCTCCTCGCCGATCGCTACGGCCGCAAGACGCCGTTGATGATCGATCTGGTCTTCTATTCGGTCGTCGAGGTGCTCACAGGGCTGGCGCCGAACTACGTCACGTTCCTCGTCCTGCGCGCGTTGTTCGGGATCGGCATGGGGGCGGAATGGGGGGTGGGGGCGTCGCTCGTGATGGAGAAGGTACCGCCCCGACTGCGCGGCGTGATGTCGGGCCTGCTGCAGCAGGGTTACGCGGCGGGGTATCTGCTGGCCGCCCTCTGTTACTTGTTCGTCTTCCCTCACTGGGGTTGGCGGCCGCTGTTTTTCATCGGCGGCCTGCCGGCGCTGCTCGCGCTGTTCGTGCGCGCGCGCGTGCAGGAGTCGGACGTCTGGCGCGAAACGCGGCATGAGACGTGGAGTCACCTCGGCCGCGCGATCGCAGCGAACTGGAAGCTCTTCCTTTATCTGACAGCCCTGATGGCGCTGATGAACATGGTCTCGCACGGCACGCAGGACATGTATCCGACCTTTCTCGAACGGGATTGGGGGTTCGGGCCGACGACGCGTGCCGCGCTGACCGCGTTCTCACAGGTCGGCGCGCTGGTGGGCGGCATCATCTGCGGCCTGTATTCCGATCGGTTGGGCCGGCGACGCACGATCGGCTTCGCGCTGCTCGGCGCCGTGATCTCGATTCCGATCTGGGCGTTCGCGCCCGCCACGATCCTGCTCTGGCTCGGCGCGTTCGTCATGCAGTTCTTCGTGCAGGGCGCGTGGGGAGTCATTCCCGCGCACATCAATGAGCTCGCGCCCGACGGCGTGCGGGGCTTCCTGCCGGGCTTCGCGTATCAGTGCGGCGTCGCGGTCGCCAGCCAGATCCCGCACGTGCAGGCGCTCTTCGCCGCACATACGACTTATGCACAGACGATGGCGCTGTCGGCAGCGCTCGTCTTCGTGATTGGTGGCGTGGTGGCGCTGGCGGGGCCCGAACGCCGCGGAGTGGCGTTTGGACGCGGCCCCGCTTGACGTTGCGAGCGCCGCACGCCATCGTTCCCACGCGCTTGGGGCGCACGCGGGTCCGCGCGAAGGACTGAGTCCACCCTCCTAACGAGTTCACTGCACGGTTGTCTCCGTGCTGGCCGGCTTGCGGACCGCCGGCGTTCAGCATGGAGGCCGTATGGCACCGAAGCAGCTCCCCCCACGTCCCAATCTCGACCAGCTCAAACGCCAGGCGAAGGAACTTGTCCAAGCGGGCAAGGCGCCCACGCTGCACGATGCGCAGACGATGCTCGCGCGCCAGTACGGTTTCAAATCCTGGAACGCGTTGCATGACCACGTCGAAGCGGTGACGCTCGAGTTCGACGCCGCCCTGGCCGAGTTCCTCGAAGCGGCGACGGACGGCCGGCGCGACCGCGCCGAACGGATGCTCGCGCTGTACCCGAAGATCGCCACGGCGAATCTCCACACCGCACTTGTCCTTGGAGACTCGGCGTTCGTGGCCGCACGGCTCGAGAAAGATCCGTCACTCGCTACGAAGCCGGGCGGACCGCGTGGCTGGGAACCGATCCACTACGTGTGCTACACATCCATGGCACATGATTCGCCCGAGCGCGCCGCGGGCCTCGCCGCGATCGGCCGCCGGCTCATCGCGCTCGGCGTCGATCCCAACACGCGGTTCCCGTGGCTGCATCACCACGTGCGCCGGCCGGTGCTGTGGGGCGCGTCGCGGCAGGCGCAGTCGCTGCCGCTCGTCTTAGCGTTGCTCGATGCCGGAGCCGACCCCAACGACGGCGTCACCCTTCCCCTCGCCGCCAGCGCCGGCGACATCGCGGTGCTCGAGGCGCTGCTCGCGCATGGCGCCAGCGTCGATCAAGCATGGGCCAGCGACGGGTCGACGGCGCTGTATGCGATTCTCAATTGGAGTCGGACCGCTGACGGAGTGATGTGGCTGCTCGCGCACGGCGCCGACCCGAACGCCGTGTTCGCCGAGAATGGCGAGACGCCGCTGCACGTGGTGGCGCGCGCGTGGGATGTGCCGCTGGCCGAGGCGATGGTCGCAAAGGGGGCCGACATCGAGCGCAAGCGCGCCGACGGGCGCGCCCCTTACGCGGTCGCCGAGCTGAACGGGAATCGGGCCGTGGCGGACTGGCTGGTCGCACACGGCGCCTCCCCGGCGCTGGCGGACGTCGACCGGCTCGTCGCGGCGTGCAGTCGCGCCGATCGCAAAGCGGCTGAGGCGCTGCTCGCGACAATTCCAGATTTACGCGACCAAATCACGGACGACCACTACATCGCGTTTCATCAGGCGGCGGAGCGCAACGACGTGCGGGCGCTCGAAGCAATGCTGGCCTGTGGATTCGATCCGAACCGCCCCGACGCCGGGATCGGCAAGACGGCGCTGCATTCGGCGGCGATGGAGGGCTGGCCGGACGCGGTGCGTGTGCTGCTCGCGCACGGCGCGTCCGTGCACGTGCGCGATCGCGAGTTCAAAGGCCAGCCACTGGTCTGGGCTGCGGAGGGATCGCGCCAGGGGCGTGAGGGACGGGACTTCGCCGCCGTCGGAAAGCTGCTGCTGGAGGCGGGCTCGCCCGTCGAGTGGGAGACCACTGAAGAGCCGGCGGAGGGCATTCTCGAGATCGTCGCGGCGTGGCGGCGCGGGTGACCCGTTCAGTCCTTGAGACCCGCCACCCCCCGCAACACCGTGATCGAGGCTTTCGGAAGCGTAAACGTCGCCGGTGGTCCCGGCAGCAGCGTGGCCACCGGCGGATGATCGGGATCAGGACGACTGTTCGGTCCATCGTTGATCCAGACATACTGCTCGCTGCCAAAGGAAATGGAGGTGACCGGCCCAGCAAACGACGCATTGCGCTTGCGCTGCGAATCCTGAAACACGACCCGCACGGTGTGGGGGCTCGTTGAGTCGCGATTGACCAGCATCAGGGACCAGTTTCCGTCGGGCCGACGCACCGCATAGGACGTCACCAGCAGATTGCCGGCGGCATCGCTGATATCGGTGGAGCTGGGGAACATGTAATGGAGGCCGGCGCGGTGTTGCACCCACTCCAGGTTGATCATGTGAGCGGCGAAGTAGGTCGACGTATAGCCCTTGATCTCGTAGGTCTCGTCGGAAACAAAATTGGACCACGAGGCCCAACCGAGACAGGTGCTCCGCACTCCCTGCGGTTGAATCGGCGAGTGGTAGAAGGCCGACCCGCCGCCTTCGAAGAACGAGCCGATGTTGTCGGCCAGCCACAGGCCCCCAAAGATCGTGGTCATGGGCCCGGTCAAGGACCAGGAAAGATGACTCTCGCTCACGATCAGCGGGACACTGTTCGGTACGCCGTCCGCGCGCCACACTTGCAGGATGTGCTTCATCAAGCGCGGCTCGCTGTAGAGACTCTTCCAGGTGATGTCGCAGGGCTCGAACGGATAGTGTTCGAACGAGACGAAGGCCAGGTCCGAGAGCCGGCCGTGTGCCTTGAGGTAGTCGACAAAGCGGCCCATCCATGACGTGCGACCTTGTGCATCAGGCCAGAGCCGGATGTCTTCGTTGACGCCTTCGAAAACCGGCCCGCCCAGCCTGAGCTTCGGGTCGACTGTGTGCAAAGCTCTCGCCCACTGCAGGTAGAGCGCCCCGTAGTCTTCCGGCATGGCATGCTTGCCGTCGGGCTCTTCGCCCATCTCGATGTACCCGATCGCATAGCCGCGCCGCTCGATGTAGGCGATCTGCGCCGCCGCGTCGTCGGGCGTTCCGTAGAGCATGGTGACCGGAATCATCGCCGGCAGGTTGTTCGTCAGCCCGCTGGTGAAGAACAGGTCGAACCCTGTGTGCTGGTAGGCTCCGCCGTCGTCCACATCGCCTGCTGCATGCCATGGATCAATGGACGAGACAGCATACGTGGTGCGCCGCTCGTCCGGTTGCTTGGTCACTTCGACGAACGCACCGGTCGCATCGAGCGTGCCCGCTTCAATTAGCTGGATGGCGTAACCCACGCAGTTGCGCACGTCGCCAGGTCCATGCTCATCACAGGTGTTGGAAGACTCCGTCATCAGAATCCGCACGAATCGCGTTGACGCCGGAGCGTCTGTAACCGTCAACGTCACCGTTCCACCTTGCGCGTTTTTCAGAGCACCCGAGGGGAAAACCATCCATTCCCCTTTTGGTCCTCCATCAAAGTCGAGTGCGTTGGTGCCAACCCAATACTCCACTTGATAGCTCGTTGCATAGGGGCTCGCCCAGGCGATACGGATGGCGCTCACCGGCTTTTCCGCTTGCAGGTCCACCACCACCCACTGCGGATGCAGTGCATCACTCTCACCCGTGAATTTGCTCGTCAGGTACGGATTGCTCTTCCAATAGGTCAGGTTGGGACCTTGTATCGGACGATCGCCGCTGGTCGCGAATCCGCGGTGAGGGAGAGCATAAGCCAGGATGTAGCGAATCGGTTCCTTGAGGTCCGTCGAGCCGGTGAAGTACCCGCTGCGATGCGCGGCATCACTCCAGGTGCCGTTCTCGGTCCAATGCCAGGCGGCCATCCGGAGCTCGGTGTTGTTGCGGTACGTGATCGGTCCCCAGCCGGCTGAGAGCGCTTCCTGGATGATATGGGGCGTATACACCTTGTTGATGTCGGTGCGCGAGAGGACGTCAATCGAGCTGCCGAGCGCGCTGTCGGGATCGAACGCATTGATGGCATGGCCCGGCGTGGCGTCGACGCGAACGGTTTGGGCAAACAAAAGCAACGCTGAGAGGAGGCTCATTCGCCGAACCGCACGCGACGGGTTTCCTGTTCCTGACCCGTCGCACGCGTCAGCGACGCGTACAGCTCGGGCCGGCGCGCCCGCAGCCAGCGTCGTCCGGACGATGTGGGGAGGAGAGACGCGTCGAGATCGGCCACCACCATGTCGTCACCCAACGCACGTGTTTCGGCGATGAGCTCACCGTAGGGGTCGAGCACCATCGCGTTGCCGGTGCGGATCTCATCGTCGTCGGGGCCGATGCCGTTGCTGAACAGCAGGAACATCCCGTTGTCGTGCGCCCGGCTCGGCAGCCAGCGCATCAGCCAACCCCGTCCCTTGGGCCCGCACAACTCCGCCTCGCACGCCGCAGGGTCTGTCTCGCGCCGTGCCCAGATTGTGGGATCGATCGGCTTCATGCCCCGTGGGCTCAGCGAGTTACAGCCGCCCGTCTGATGCGGGGCGAGCAGGATTTCGGCGCCAAGCAACGCCGTGGCGCGGGCGTTCTCGACAATGTTGTTGTCGTAGCAGATCAGCACGCCCACGCGGCAGCCGTGTGGCGTGTCGAAGACGGTGTAGCGGTCCCCGGCGCAGATGTTCGGATGCTCGAAGACGTGCAGCTTGCGGTGGACGGCCAGCGCCCCATCCGGCATGGCGACGACGTAGGCGTTGTAGACCTGTCCCTCGGGCGTGCGCTCGAGGAGCCCGGCGCCGACCGTCATCCCGTACTCCCGGGCCAGGCGCAGAAGCTCCTGCGTGCACGGTCCGTCGACCGGCTCCGCGAGGGCTTCGAACGCCACGCGCGAGAGCTTGCGCACGTGCCAGTACCCCGTGAGGCACATCTCCGGGAATGCGATGATCTCCACGTCCTGGCGGGCGGCCTCCGTCACGAAGTGGCGCACGCGGCCGAGGTTGTACGCCTTGTCGCCGGGAGCGTGCTGAAACTGGACCGTCGCCACGCGGACGTCGCGCACAGACTATTTCCCCACGATCGATTTCGGGATCATGACGTGCACGCCGACGTTGCCATCGACCAGCTCAGTGACGCGCACATCGCACGCCACGCTCACCAGCCGATAGGCTTCCATCTTCGACCATCCCCGATACGCTGCGATCAAGTCGATCGCGTTCTGGACTGCGATCTGCGTCGCCTTGGTGAGATCCTTGTCCATTCCCATCGCGATGAAGTGCGTGGGCGTCTCGGCGCGGGGCCAGGTGAGATGCATATCCTTGCGGACAATGAGCTGGAGGCGGCCCGTGAGCGAGGTCTCGATGGCGGTTTGGTCCACTTCCCCGTCCCCCCGCGCGGCGTGTCCGTCGCCGATCTCGAACAAGGCGCCCGCGGCGTGAACCGGAATGAACAGCGTGGTCCCGGCGACCAGCTCCTTGTTGTCCATGTTGCCCGCGTGAATGCCGGGCGGGTTCGAGCTGACGCGGCCCGAATCGCGTGGCGGCGCCACGCCCATGCTGCCGAAGAAGGGATGCAGGGGGATCACCACTCCAGGGGCGAACTGCGCGACCATGCGCGCGCGATCGAGCGGAATGATCCGCGTGCGTTGGGTGCTGTCGCAATTGGTCGGGAGAAACCCACTGCAGCCGTTGTAGCCGTACGGCAGGGCGAGATCGATGCGCAGAATCCGCACCTCGAGCACGTCACCCGAATCGGCGCCGTCGACGTAGATGGGCCCGGTGAGAATGTGTCCACCCGGGCCCTTGTCGGTCACCTGGCTGACGATGTCGCGGAGCGACTGTTGCACGTCCGCAGGCGCGACGCCCGCGGCCTCGAGACGGTCGGGGCGGTTCGTGATGAGCGTCTCGACCTCCACCGTGTCGCCCGAGGCGATGCGGAGCACCGGCGTCGCCGCGGCGCTGTAGTAGCCATAGGCGACGGTGCGCGGCGTGGCCGGGAGCCGATGGAAGTGCTGGGCGACGAGCTGCCCCGATGTAACGCCGAGCAGCAGGAGGGCGAGGACGGGGCAAATGGGCGCGATCACACTATTTCCTCAGGTAAGCGTCTGTCTTCTTGAGCCAGTCCTCGCGCGGGGGATAGAAGATGTCCACGTCGAGCGTGTCCTCGAGCGCGTGGGCCTCGTGGGGCAGGTTGCCCGGCAGGTGGAGCACCTCGCCCGCGTGCACCACGATCTCCTCGCGGTTGTCGTCCCCCACGAAGAACTTCAGCGCACCTTCCAGCACATAGGTGAGCTGCTCGTTCGTGTGCGTGTGCTTTGGGACGACGCAGCCCTTCTTCAAGTAGACGTGCGCGAGCATCAGCTGGTCACCGGTGATCAGGCGACGCGACAGCTTCTCGTTCAACTCCTCGCGGGGCATATCGTCCCAGCGATACCAGGTGGCCGCTCGTTTGACACTCACGACGATTCTCCGCGGGAAGTGACGCGACAACGCTAGCGCCTACCCGATGAAGCGTCAAAATGGAAGCACCAGCCGGGCCTCGCACCCCGCCGCCCCGGCTCGGTTGGCGAGTGTGAGGGTGCCGCCGTGCGCCTCGGCGATTTGACGCGAGAGCGCGAGACCGATCCCTGAGCCGTCTGGTTTGGTCGTGTAGAACGGGACGAACAAGTTGGCGGTGTCGGCGAGGCCGGCGCCCTCGTCACGCACCCACACATCGAGCTGCCCGTTTCGCTTTTCCCAGCCTACCTCCACCGCCCCATTTCCTTCAAGCGTGGCATCCACCGCGTTGCGCACGAGGTTGATCAAGAGCTGATCGAGCTGTCCGCGATCGGCCTGGATCGTCACACTGGGACCGGGACGCACCGCGACCGGCCGGCGCGTTTCCAGGGCGACCACGCGACGCACCCAGTCTTGAATCGCGACGCTCTCGAGCCGGGGTGGCGGCAGCCGCGCCAGCCGAGCATACGCGGCCATCAGGCGGCTGAGCGACTCAGAACGGCTCGCGATCACGCCGAGCCCTTTGCGGAGGTCCTCGCGCCCATCGGGCGGCGCCGGGTCGCGCATAATGAGCGCGAGCAGACTGTCGGCGATCGACTTGATGGGCGCCAGCGAGTTGTTGAGCTCATGGCTCAGCACGCGAATCAGCCGCTTCCACGCCTGCCGCTCCTCATCGCTCAGCGCGCGGCTCACGTCTGTGAGCACCAGCAGCTGATGCGGCAGGCCGCCCTGCCGGAACGTGCCGCGTCGCACCTCCCACCGTCCGGCCCGGCCCGGAAATGTGAGCGAATCGACGCGCGGCGTATCGTCCGCGAGCGAGCCGGCGAGACCGAGGCTCGCCGCGTCGCGGCCGAGCAACTGCTCCGGCGCGCGGCCGAGCAGCGCAGCACCGCTGCGGTTCACAAGCCGGAGGGCGTGGGCGGCGTCGAACGCGAAGATGGCGACGTCGATCTCTTCCATCACGCGGCGAAGGAGTGCGGTGGCTTCCAGGGCGCCGAGCCGCTGCGCGCGCAGATCGTCGCCCAGACTGTTCAGCTCGAGGAGCAGCAATCCGAGCGCGTCTTCGGGATTCGACCCCCGGGCGCGGAGCGTGTAGTCGCGTTCGCGCAGCGCGGCGAGCACGTTCGACACGGTCTGTAGTGGCCGCACGACATGTTCTCGCACGATGGTCGCGCACGCGAGCCAGACGCCCGCGACCAGCAGCGTGAGCGTCCATTGCGTGCGGGGCGTGAAGTCACCGAACCAGAGCAGGCCCAGCGCGAGCGCGACCGCCGGGAAGCCGCCCAGCAGCGCGAGCCAGAATACACGCCGCTCGTGACGTGCCGCGGACTTAGAGACCATGCCGTTTGAGCCGGCGGTACAGCGCGCTGCGCGACAGGCCGAGGGCTTTCGCCGCATCGCTGACGTTGCCCGTCGCGCGTGTAAGCGCCTTCTGAATGAGCACGCGCTCGACGTCTTCCAGACTCATCTGGTCGAGCGCCGCGGCGGCGCCCCCGCCCTCGCCGCCGTCCAGCCCGAAGTCACGCGCCTGCACACGCCCGCCCTCCGCCATGAGCATGGCCCGCTCGATCGCGTGATCGAGCTCCCGCACATTGCCCGGCCAGGAATGGCGGAGCAACACCTCCATCGCATCCGGCGCGAACTCTTTCGCCGCCTTGCGGTAGCGGGCGGCGTAGCGGCGCAGGAAATGCGCGGCGAGCAGCGGGATATCGGCGCGCCGCTCGCGCAATGGAGGAAGCCGGATCTCGACCGTGTTGAGACGAAACAGCAGATCCTCGCGGAAGCGGCCGGCCTTCACCTCGGCGTGAATATCGGCGTTCGTGGCCGCGACGAGGCGCACGTCGGCGCGGCGCGGGCGGGACGCGCCCACGCGCTCGTACTCGCCCGTCTCGAGCACGCGGAGCAGCTTCGCCTGCTGCGGCAGCGGCAGATTCGCGATCTCGTCGAGGAACAGGGTGCCGCCCTCGGCGAGCTCGAAGCGACCGATGCGGTCGGCCTTCGCGTCGGTGAACGCGCCGCGCACGTGCCCGAACAGCTCGCTCTCGAATAGGCCGTCCGGGATGCCGCCCAGGTTCACCGCGATCAGCGGTCGCTCCGCCCGTGCCGACGCGGCGTGCAGCCAGCGGGCCACGACCTCCTTCCCTGAGCCATGCTCACCGAGGATGAGCACGTTCGCGTCTGACGGCCCCACGCGTTCCATCAGCCGCAACACGGGCTGCATCGCCGGGGATTCGGCGATGAGCTCGGGGAGGCCTTCTTTGCGGAGCCTGCGGTTCTCGACCTCGAGGCGCTGATTCTTGCGCAACGCGCGCCCCAGCGCGATCTGCGTCCGCATGGTCGCGAGCAGACGCCGGTTGTCCCAGGGCTTCTCGATGAAGTCCCGCGCCCCGCGGCGCATCGCTTCGACGGCGCCGTCGATGCTCGCCCAAGCCGTCATCACCACGACCGGCGGCGCGTCGAGCGCCTGTAGTCGTGCCAGCAAGTCCAAGCCCTCCGCTCCGGATGTGGTGTCCCGGGCATAGTTCATGTCGATCAAGAGGGCGTCGAAGTCGCGCTTGTCCAGAGCGGCGAGGACGCCACGGGGCGAAGCGACGGCCTCCACTTCGTAGCCTTCGCCTTTGAGAAGGAGCTTCAGCGCCTCTAGGACATCCGACTGATCGTCGGCGACGAGGATCCGGGGAGCGGCGGGGGAGACGGCCATCGCTCAAAGGTGTCCGGGGCTGGTGGTTCGGTGCCAGGGGCCTGCGTCCGGACGGTCCGTCCCGCGCTGAGAGGATGCCTCACCAGCTGAACGGCTGCCTAGGTTCTCTCGACTCAACGGGGCGGCCATGATCGACAGGGGCAAGGCACAACGTTTGGTAGGGGAGACCATGCGTGACATCGGCATTCTGGTCGTCGTGTTCGGTCCGCTCGACGCACTGTTCCAGCAGCCAGCGCCCGGCGTGGCGATCCTTGTCCTAATGGTCGCGGGTGCCTTGTTTTTCATTACTCTCGGGATCATCCTTGAAGCAAAGGAGTAGGGCGCACAACATGAGCTTTCTAATCCATTGGATTCCTACCTTTGCTGCTGAGGCCGTCCTGGCCGCCGCTGGGTTCATTCTTCTCGCTGTAAACCGTCGCGACAAACGTAGCAACTCCCAGGAGCACGCTAGGAGCGCGGGCTGACAACGTCAGTGAGCGGACGCTGCCGTGCGCTACCCCTCCGCTCGCAGGGCAGTCACTACATCGATGCGCGTGGTCGCGTTGGCCGGGATGAGGCTGGAGAGCGCCGCGACACCCATGAGGAACCCGGTGACCGCTGTGAGCGTGGCGAGGTCCGTCGGAGTCACGTCGTAGAGCATCGCCACCAGTAGCCGGTTCGCTAGTAGCGCGCCGAGCAATCCCAGCACCGATCCCAGCGCCGCGATCGCAAGCCCGCGCCGCATCACCATCCGCCGCAATTCGCCGGCAGTGGCGCCGAGCGCCATGCGGACGCCGAGCTCTCGCGTCCGTTGGTGCACCATGGTCGCCATGGCGCCGAACAAGCCGACTGCCGCAAGCACGACCGCGGCACCTGCGAACACGGCCAGGAGCAGCGCGTTCAAACGGGGCTGCGCCAGCGGTCCGTCGAGGTACGTCCCGAATGATGCCGCGCTCGACAGCGCGACACCGGGTTCGCTCTCGCTGATCACGCGGCGGATGACCGGCACCAGCGCGTCCGGAGCGCCGCTCGTACGAATGGCGAGCGCCAGCGGGGCGAAGGGAAAAACCGATTGACGAAGTGGGAAGTAGATGCTGGGCCGCGCCTCCCGCAGCTCGCGGTAGCGTGTGTCGGGGACCACACCGATGACCGTGACGGTCCGCTCTAAATCGGTTCCCATTCGGAGGCGCTTTCCAATGGGATCCTGGCCCGGCCAGTAGTGGCGCGCCGCAGATTGACTGATCACGACCACACTCGGCGCGTCCGCACGATCCGCTTCCGTGAAGCCCCGGCCCCGGAGGACGGGAGTGCCGAGCGTCTCGAAGTAGTCCGGAGTCACGACATCCATGTTGAGCATCGGGTTGGCGGCGGACTCCTCCTGCGATTGCCCTTCAGCTGCCGGCCGGCCGTCCCACGCAGCGGATCCTGCGAACGGGACTGCCACAACCGGCGAGACGCCGCGCACACCTGGAATCGCGCGCAACCGCGGCAGTAGCCGCTCCAGCAACACGCGTTGCTTCGCGGCGTCGTCGTGCTGATCGTATCGCACCGCCAGCTCGCCGATCAGAAGACCAGAGGGCTCGAGCGAGAGCTCCGCACGCTCGAGCTTGAGGAGACTTTTGGCGATCAGCCCCGCTGCCGAAAGGACGACCAGTGCGAGTGCGACCTGCCCAGCCACCAACGCTTCGGTCGCCAGCCGGGAACGTCGGCTGCCGCTTTGCCGGGTATCGGACCGAAGCGCTCGCTGCAGCTCGACTCGGGACGTCATGACCGCCGGCGCCAGTCCGAAGAGCAGCACCGCAACGCCCGCGATCGCGACAGCCCCGGCCAGCGCCGTCGCATTCAGGTGAATCTCGTCCAGGCGAGGTATTCCGGCTGGCGCGAATGCGATGAAGCTCTGGAGTGCGGCGGCGGCCACGACGATCCCGAGCGCCGCGCCTAGGGCCGCGAGGATCCCGTTCTCAATCAGCAGTTGGACGATCAGTCTTGAGCGCCCAGCGCCGAGCGCCGAGCGCACTGCGATTTCCCGGAAGCGTCCCACGCCGCGGACGAGCAGCAGACTGGCGACGTTGATGCACGTGATCACGAGGAGCAGCGCGGAGGCGGCGGCAAACACGAACAACGCCGGTCGTACGTCGCCCAACACGAGGCGCGGCAGCGTTTGCACGGCACCGCGCAGCTCGCGCCCCCACGGCGACGCCTCGGTGCGGCCGAAGAAGGCAGTCAGCTCGGCTCGGGCTTCGGCGAGCGTTGCGCGTGGTGCGAGCCGCCCGATCACATGCAGCGAGACAAACGGCAGGCCTTTCGGTGGAATCGCCGCTGCCACAGGCGCCCAGAAGTCGGAGCCTCGCGGGTAGTCGAGTCCTTGCGGCATCACACCGACAATGGTGTACGGAACACCATCCTCGTACATCACGATCTGCCGTCCCAACACGTGGGTATCGCCGCCGAACCTCCGCTGCCAGGCGCCATAGCTCAGCACCATCACCGGCGCCGCGCCGTACACATCATCAGACGGCTGCAAGGCTCGACCGATCACGGGCCGCACGCCAAGCACGTCGAAGAACTCACCCGAAACGAGCGCGCGGCGCAGGCGCGAGATCTGGTCCGCGTCGCGAATCGGTAAGGGCGCGGCCCCCCAGGAGGCGAATGTCGCAACGCGCTCGAGCATTCGGGTGCGCTGTGCGAACTCGCGGGCGTCGTCGAACCCGAACGGATAGTCGAAATCTTGATCGGACTTCTGTCCCCAGAGCACGACAACACGATCCTGATCCTGGATGGGGAGCCGGCGTAGCAACAGCGCGTCGGCCACGGTGAACACCGCCGTGGCGAGACCGATACCCAGGGCGAGCGTGAGGATGGCGGTCAGCGCGAAGCCCGGAGTGCGGCGGAGGCTCCGGATGCCTACGCGGATGTCAGTCAACAATCCACCCATCCCTCAGTTGTATCACGCGCTTCCCGTACTTCGCGTTTTCCTCCGAGTGCGTGACCTGCACGATGGTCGTACCGGCGGCGTTGAGCTCGCGGAACAGCGTCATGATGTCTTTCCCCTGACTCGAGTGGAGATTTCCGGTCGGCTCGTCCGCGAGCAACAACGCGGGCCGGTGAATCACCGCGCGCGCGACCGCTACGAGCTGCTGCTGGCCGCCCGAGAGCTGGCGAGGATAGAGGTTCTTTTTGGCGACCATGCCAAAACGATCGAGCGTGTCCGCCACCGCGGCCTCGCGATCGTCGGCCTTCACGTCGCGATACGACAGCGGCATCGCGAGATTCTCGGCGACGGTGAGGTCGTCGATCAGGTGATACTGCTGGAAGACAAACCCGACGTACTGTTTGCCCAGGGCGATGCGGTCCTTGTGCTTCATCTTGTGGACAGCGTGCTCGAGCAGGCGATACTCCCCGGTCCAGTCGCCGTCGAGCATTCCCAGCACCGCGAGCAAGGTGGACTTTCCCGCCCCCGACGGTCCCATGATCGTCACGAAATCGCCCTTCGCGACGTCGAGCGAGATCCGGCGCAACACATAGAGCCGGCCGTCGGGTTGGGGGACTGACTTCTCCAGATCCCTGAGGGCAATCATGGGTGTCTGGTTTCTGGTGTCAGGTGCCTGGTATCCAAGGGCCGGAGCCGCCGAGCCGTCGGTTGCGCCTGACACCAGAAACCAGGCACCACACACCTATTCATTCCGCATCGCAATGCTGGGGTCCACCGATCCAGCGCGGAGCGCCGGACCCAACGTCGCAAGAAGCGCGAACCCAAGAACGCCCACCGCTACGCCACCGAACACTCGCCAGTCGGTCGCGGTGATGCCGAACAGGACCGCGTGCAGCGAGCGCGAGACCACAATCGCGACGATCCCTCCGATCGCGATCCCGGCCGCGCCCAGCAGCAGCGAATCGTTGAGTATCAATCGCCTGATCGAGCTCGGGGATCCTCCCACCGCGAGCCGAATCCCGAACTCGCGACGGCGCGTGAGAACCTCGTGCATGCAGATCGCGTAGAGAGCCACGAGTGTGAGCGCCAACGCCGCGGCAGCAAACACGCCGAGCAGAATCATCGGGAAGCGGCGACTGAACACCGCCTTCGACTCGCCCAGCTGTTGTTGGAGTGTCGTGACCGAGTACACCGGCACGCCGGCGTCCAAGGTCCTCACAATCGCGCGGAGTTCGTTCGCGACCGACGCAACCCCGCTCTCCGTGCGGAGGACCGGATTCATGCGGTTCTCTGCCGTCTGGAGATGCGTCAAGTAGATCACCGGCGGTGAATCCGCATCGAGTGCGGCGACCTGGACGTTGCCGACGACGCCGACTACTTCCCAGACCGTCGCGCCGGTTGCGGCCAGCCGCAGTCTCTGGCCCACGGCCTGGCCCGTCCCGAGCAGCTTCGCGAAGCTCGAGCTGACGACGGCGACAGGAGGCCCATCGGCCCTGTCGCGCGGCTCGAATGCGCGTCCCGAGACAATAGGAATTCCCATCGTCGCGAAGTACGCGCCGCCCACGATCCGCAAAACACCCCGAGGCTGCATGGACGGTGGGCGCGGACGGTCGACCGGATCGAAGGTCGTGACCCCGCCGCCTCCGCCCGGTACCTCATTGATCAGCGCGGCGCCACGGACGCCCGGCAGCGCCACGATCCGACCCAGCAATGCCTCGTAGAACTGCCGCTGCGCGACAGGCGCCTCGTAGCGTGGCCCGGAGAGCGGCACACGAGCCGTCACCAGTCGCTCCGGATCCCTGAATCCCACGTCGCGGTGCACCAGGTTCCTGAAGCTCACGACGAGCAGGCCCGAGGAGATGAGAAGCACGACTGTGAAGGCCAGTTGTGTGACGACGAGGCCGCGGCGGAGGCGTCGATCGCCGCGCGCGAGCGTCGTTCGAGCGTCGGCTCCACGTTTCCACCCCTGGGTGATGAGGAGAGCGGGACCGAGGCCGAACCCGATCGCCAGTATCGTCGCCACCCCTCCAATCACCGCGATCACCCCTGCATCGAGTCTGGTGTTCGCCAGGTACGGCATGCCGATCCGGACGCCTTCAGGAATCGCCGCGATCACACCGTTGGTGGTCATCTGGCCGATAGCAGCGGCAAGGGCAGCACCGAGCAGGCTGGGGACGAGGCTTTCCACGAGCAGTTGGCGCACCACGCGCCCGCGCGTGGCGCCAAGCGCGGAGCGCAGCGTCAGCTCCGGCATGCGCTCGACGTATCGAGTCAGCATGAGGAGAGCCAGGTTCGCACACATGGTCGCCAGAAGGAAGGACATCGCGATGAGCAGGCCGGTCAGGATCGGCTTCATGTCGCCGAGGAGCGCGTCGCGGAGCGGGACCGCGACGATCGTACGCCCGGCCAACTCATTGGGGTTTTCGCTTGCCAGTCCGGACATCATGGCTGCGAGCTGCGTTTGCGCCCCTGCCGGTCGCACCTGGTCCTGAAGCCGACCAATCACGTTGACAGAGCGCAGCAGCCGGTTTGTGCGCCGTTGCGCATCAACGGCGAGAGGCACAAAAATGTCGGCATTCTGAAGCAGCGAGAAGTGAAACTCGGCCGGGAGAACTCCCACGATGACGAATGGCGTGCCGTTGATCGTGATCGTCTGGTCAACCGCACTCCTGCCGGGAACGAGGCGGGCAAAGTGGTCACTCACAACCGCCACTCCGGCGCCCGACTCATCCTCGCCTGGAAGAAAATCGCGCCCGACCGGTATCCGGACGCCAAGGAGCCGGAAGAAGCCCGCAGTCACTTGCGCGCCACGCAGCATTCGCGCCTCATCGCCCAGTCCAACGGTGACGTTGGTCGGGTCGTAGCCTTCGAGACCACGGAGACTGTTGGCGCGCGATCGCCAATCGCGGAGCGTGGGATACGACGTCGGGCTCCGCTCGTCGGTACCGACGCGCAGCTCCCACAGATGTACCAGACGTTGCGGCTCCGCGTACGGCAGCGGTTCAACCAGAGCAGCCTTGGACGTCGCGAAGATGGCGGCGGCCGCGCCCAACCCGAGGCCGATCGTGAGGACGATCGCCGTGGCGAGCACGGGTGATCGCCGCATCTGACGCAGCGCGTAGCGGACGTCGTCCAACAGAGTGTCCATTCCTCCCTAGCCCCTAACCCCTAGCCCCCAGCTCCTATTCATTCCTCAACGCGATGATCGGATCGATGCGGGCCGCGCGACGAGCGGGCAGATACGCCGCCAATGCCGCCACAGCGGCGAGCACCAGAGCCGCGATGAGATACGCGAGCGGCTGTGTGGGCTGCACGGCATAGAGGAGACCCCGCAGGACGCGGGTGAATCCCAGCGCGGCGACAACACCGAAGCCCACGCCTACCAGAGCCAGTTTTACCGAGCCGCCCACAACGAGACGCGCGACTTGGCTTGGTTCCGCACCCAACGCCATGCGAACGCCAATCTCTCCTGTGCGCCGGGCCACAACGTAGGAGACGACGCCATACAGGCCGACGGCCGCGAGCAGCAGCGCCGTACACCCGGAAATCGCCAGCAACACCATCACGAAGGACAACTGCGCCATCGATCGATCCACGATCGCGTCCATCGTCTCCAGACCGGCGAGGGGGATCGATGCATCCACTTCGCGGATCGCACTCTGAAGGGCCGGGACGATCGTTGTGGGATCGTCGAATCGGGTCTTAACCACCAACGTCATGGGATTCGGCCACCATCCAGGTGTTCCTGGTATGCGCAATACCGGGTAATAGATCGCCAACCCGTGCGATCCCGCAGCCGACTCCGCGTAAACATCTCCCACAACGCCGACGACGCGATAGAACGGCGGCTTCGTGTAGCCATTGGGAGCCACGCCTTTGTCGATCGGATCTTCGCCCGGCCAGAACCGCTCGGCGAATGCCTTGCTCACGACGACGCTGCCGCGTTCGGGATGGTCCAGATCGTCCTGCGTGATCGAGCGACCACGGATGACGGGAATCCCCATCGCCTCGAAGTAGCCAGGCGATGTCGGTTCCTGACCCGCGCACAACGTCCCTCCGGCGTCAGCGATGCGCTGCCGCACCGCAGGATCCTCGAAACCCTGCACGGTGCAGCCATAGCCGCCCTCGAGCGGTACGTCCGACGTCAGCCCGGCTGCCTCGACGCCGGGCAGCGCGCGCATTCTGTCCAACGCCGCGCTATAGAACCGCCACATCTTGGGAAGACTGTCGAACCGCTGGTACGGGAGGTACAGCTGCGCGGTGAGAACGCCGTGCGGCCGAATGCCGAGGTCGACCGCGCGCAGGCGTCGCATGCTCTCAATCAGGAGACCGGCGCTGACGACCAGGACCAGCGCGAGCGACACTTGCGCAACCACGAGACTCGATCGCACGCGTTGACTCTCGCGGCCAACGGTCAGGCCTCGATCTCCTTGCGCGAGCTCACCGGTGCCCCCCGCTCCGTACGACGGTCGGATCGCGCGCAGCGCGGGCAACGCCGCGACCGCCAGAGTCGCGAGCAGCAGCGCCGTACACCCGGAAATCGCCAGCAACACCATCACGAAGGACAACTGCGCCATCGATCGATCCACGATCGCGTC
>DATLXS010000230.1:0-30976 GCA_035575675.1 Gemmatimonadales bacterium | reverse complement strand
CATGACGCGCTTCAGATTGAACTGCTCGACCACCAGCGGCGGCGTGAAGGTCAGCGATCCCGATCCCACGAACGCGATGCCGGCGGCGCGGCCCGCAACGGGACTCAGCCGGAATGCGAAGCCGTCGTCGAGACGCAGCTCCATGACGTCGCGATGGAGGACTAATCCATGGACTGGCGCGACGGCGTTCGGGAGCGGGGCGAGATTCTTGAGCTGGTCGAAGACGGTGTCGTAGGGCGTTTGGACGGCGGTGAGGGCAAGGACCAGCGTGACGACGGCGTGCATTACGGCCTCCGCGGGTGAGTCGACGGAGGGCACAGGATTCGAACCTGTAAGGGCTTGCGCCCGCCGGTTTTCAAGACCGGTGCCTTAGCCATTCGGCCAGCCCTCCCCATCGCTTTCTAACCTAGTGGCGTTGTCGTGCGCCCCACAGTGAGACTATGACGTTTAGAGCGGCTCTTGCGGGCCTTTCGTATTTCGGTATATCTTCGGGTCCCCAAACTCGCACAACAACGGGACCAGCTGATGTCGATTTCCCGCGTTCTTTTTCGACGTACTAGCAGCGCAGACCTGGAACTCGCTCGCGACACGTCCCGTTACGGTGAGGACTGTCCGGCCCGTTCACTTTCCTGGGAAAATTGTCGCGTATGAAACTTTCCGATACCGCCATCCGACGTCCGGTGCTCGCCAGCATGCTGTCCGCGGCGCTCGTGCTGTTCGGATTCATCGGCTACACCCGGCTCTCCGTGCGCGAGCTGCCCGACATCGATCCTCCGGTCATCTCGGTCACGACCGTGCTCCCTGGCGCCAATGCGCAGGTGGTCGAGACGGCGGTGACCGACGTGCTCGAGGAAGAGCTGTCCACCATCCAGGGCATCCGCACGCTGAGCAGCACGTCGGCGGAGCAGACGAGCAACATCACGCTCGAGTTCACGCTCGACCGGCCGGTCGACGTGGCGGCGCAGGACGTGCGCGACAAGGTGTCGCGCGTGCGCGGGCGGTTGCCGGTCGACGTCCTCGAGCCGGTGATCGCGAAGCAGTCGGCCGACGCGCAGCCGTTCTTCTGGCTCGCGCTCTCGAGCGACAACTACGATCTGATGCAGCTGTCCGACGTGGCCGACCGCCTGGTGAAGGCGCGGCTCCAGAGCCTGCCGGGCGTCGGCAGCGCCCAGATCTTCGGGGAGCGCCGCTACTCGATGCGCGTGTGGGTGGACCCCCAGGCGCTCTCGGCGCGCGAGCTCACCGTGCAGGATGTCGAGAGCGCGATCGCCTCCCGCAACGTCGAGATCCCGGCGGGCCGGATCGAATCCACCCGGCGCGAGTTCTCCGTGCGCTCCCTCGGCGAGCTCAAGACCCCGCAGGAGTTCGGCGAAATGGTCGTCGCGAGCCGGGGGACCCAGCTCATCAAGCTCAAGGACGTGGCACGCGTCGAGCTCGGGCCCGAAGACGATCGCTCGATCTTCCGCTGGAGAGGGACGCCCTCGGTCGCCATCGGCGTGGTGCGGCAGTCGAAGGCCAACCTGATCGACGTGGCGAAGCTCATCCGCGCGACCCTGCCCGCGATCCAGCAGACGCTGCCCACCGGGGTCAAGCTCGAGAGCGCGTTCGACGGGTCGAAGTTCGTCACGCAATCGATCAACGACGCGAAGGTCACGCTGCTCATCGCCGCCATCCTGGTGGTGCTGATCATCTTCGTATTCCTGCGCAACGTGCGCGCCACGATCATCCCGGGACTCGCGATCCCGGCGTCGATCATCGCGACCTTCGCGATCATGTACTTCCTGGGCTTTTCGATCAACAACTTTACCCTGCTGGCGCTCACGATCGCGATCGGGATCGTGGTCGACGACGCGATCATCGTGCTCGAGAACGCGTTCCGGCACCAGGAAGAACTGCACGAAGCGCCGGAGGAAGCGGCGGCGCGCGGCACCAACGAAATCGGGTTCGCGGTCATCGCGACGACGATCGCCCTGGTCGCGGTGTTTTCGCCGCTCGCGTTCCTGACGGGCACCGCGGGCCGGTTGTTGAGCGAGTTCGGCATTGCGGTGGCGGGCGCCGTCGTGATCTCGGGCTTCGTCGCGCTGACGCTCACGCCGATGCTCTGCGCCAAGATCCTGCGCATGCAGCACCAGCATGGCGCGATCTTCCAAATGTTCGAGCGCGGCTTCAACGCGCTGTCGGAGCGGTACACCCAGCTGCTGCGGCAGGCCATCGATCATCGCCGGTGGGTGTTTTGGGGGACGATCGGCGGCGTCGCGCTCACGGTGTTCTTCTTGTTCGGCTGGCCGCCGGCGCGGCTGCCGTTCCTGGGGCAGATCCCAGTCCTGGCGCAGCTGCAAGGCCTGACGCGGCTGCAAGGCGAGCTGATCCCGGAAGACGACCGCGGGTTCTTCCTCGTGGTCGTGCGCGGTCCGGAAGGCGCGTCGCTGCCGTACACCGACGGCTACGTGCGGCAGGTCGAAGGTATCATCGACCACACGCCCGGCGTGAACGGGTACTTCACGATCGTCGGCGGATTCGCCGGCGGTGTGAACAGTGCGTTCATCGGTGTGATCATGAAGGATGGCAAACGCCCCAGCGTGAACCAGACGATCGGGGGCATGTTTCCCCAGCTCATGGGAATCTCGGGCGTCTTCGCATTTCCGTACGCGCCCGGCGCGATCGGGTTCTCCCAGCCGATTCAGTACGTCGTGCAGAATCCTGATTTCGCGAAGCTCACGGACATGATGGGCCCGTTTGTGGGTCGCGTGTCCCAGATCAAGGGTCTCGCGAACGTGCAGCCCGATCTCTTTGTGAACAAACCGGAGCTGCGGGTGACGTTCGACCGTGACCGCGCCGAGGACCTGGGTGTACCCGTCCGCGACGTCGCGGGCGCCCTGCAGACATTCCTCGGCGGTCGCCGCGTCAGCACCTTCACGCGCAATGACAAGCTGTACTACGTGATGGTGCAGCTCGATCCCAAGGACCGCGCGACACCGAGCGACATGGGCGGGATCTACCTGCGGGGCAAGAATGGGCAGCTGGTGCAGCTCAACGCCCTGGCGAACGTGCAGGAAGGAGTGGGGGCACGGCAGATCAATCACTTCAACCGCATCCCGTCGTTCACCCTGTCGGCGTCGCTCGCCGGGTTGACGCAAGGGACAGCGCTCGATTCGATCGACGCAGTCGCGAAACAGATGCTGCCGCCCGGCACCACGACGGCCCTCGCGGGGGAGTCCCGTGAGTATCGCGAAAGCAGCAATGCGATTCTCTTCGCCTTTATCGTGGCGATCGTGGTGGTGATCATGGTGCTCGCGTCGCAGTTCGAGTCGCTGCTGCATCCCTTCACGGTCCTGACGGCGGTGCCGCTCGCCGTCGGCGGCGCGCTCGTGACGCTGAAGTTTGCGGCGATCATCCATCGGTCGGGGGCGACCATCAATCTGTACAGTCAGATCGGGATGATTCTCCTGATTGGACTGGTGGCGAAGAACTCGATTCTGCTCGTCGAGTACGCGAACAAGCTGCGGGAAAAAGGGATGGACGGCGTCTCCGCCCTGCTCGAGGCGGGGCGCATCCGGTTGCGACCGATTCTCATGACCTCCGTGGCCACGATCATGGGTGCGGCGCCGGTCGCCTACGGCTTTGGCGCCGGTTCGGCGGCGCGCAAGCCGCTCGGGTATGCAATCGTCGGCGGCGTCTTCTTCTCGACGGCGCTTACGCTGTTCGTCGTCCCGGCCGCGTACCTCGTTATTCCCGCCGTGGTCCACTGGATCGCGAGTCTGCTGGGACGGCTGTATCGGTGGGTGTTTCGCCGCGGGCAACCCATCCCGGCGGAGGGCGACTGATGCTGGCGTTGTTACTCGCGGTCCAGGCCGCAGTGTCTCCGGCGCCGACCGATTCGTTGCCGCGGGTGACGTTGCGGGAAGCCTTGCAGCGATCGGCCCAGCTTGATCCGAATTACGTGGCTGCGCTCGGTCAAGTCGATAACGCCGTGTGGGCGCGACGCAATGCGTTCGCGGCGTTCATCCTGCCGGCGGTAACCGTGAGCGTGACAGCGCAACGCTCCAATCCGCTCGGGTTCTTGTTCGCCGGCGACACGTTTTTCGTGGTCAAGACCACATGGCAGGGGCAGCTCAGCGCGCGCTACGACCTGTTCACCGGAGGCCAGAAATTCGCGGAGCTCTCCCGCTCCGCCGCCGCGCTCGCGGGGGCCCACGCGGACGAGCTGCGCCAGCGCTTTGCGACGGCGCTCCTCACCGAGTCGGATTACTACGCGGTGCTGCAGAACGCCGAGTTGGATCGGGTGGCTCGGGAGCGGCTGCGCCGCGCCCGGGAGCAGTTCTCGGTGGCGCGCGCGCGCGTGCTGTCCGGCGCCGCGGTGTCCACAGATTCGCTGAACCTGCGGCTCGAGTTCACGCGCGCGCAGGTCGCCCAGATCCAGCAGGAGTCGGCCCTGCAGATCGCGCGGCTCGAGCTGGGGCGCCGCGTCGGGGCGGCGGGGCCGGTCGATGCGACGCCGCTCGACACCATCGGGGCGCGGGAGCTTCCGCTCTCGCTGGCCGAGGCGATCTCGCAAGCCGCGAGTCAGGGCCCCGAATATCGTTCCGCTGCGGCCAGCGAGCGCGCCGCCAGTGCCGCATATCGGGCCGAGCTCGGCAATTTTCTGCCGCACGCGTCCCTGACGTTCAATGCGTTCTCGTTCGACACGGCATTCTTCCCCAGCTTGCGCAACCAGACGAGCTTCACACTCGGCGTGTCGCTGCCGATCTGGAACGGCGGGCAACGCGAGCTGGCGGTCTCGCGTGCGCGCGCGAACAAGGATGTGGCCCGCGCGCGTCGCGAGGACCTCGATCGGGCGGTGCAGCACGACGTGAGTGCCGCGTACGACGCGTACGTGACCGCCCGCGCCACCGCGGAACTGGCCACCGAAGGGCTGCTCGTCGCACGCGAAAGCTTCCGCGTGCAGCAGACGCGCTACCAGAGCGGCGCGACGACGATTCTCGACCTGCTCACGGCCGAAGTGAGCCTGTCGCAGGCGGAAGCGGATCTGGTGCAAGCCCGCTATGGCACGCGGTTGGCGCTCGCCGGCCTGGAAAGCATTCTGGGCAAGAGACTCTTTACCGATAAGGAACCACCGTGATGTCGTACCGCGCCCTTGCTGTTCTGCTCCTGCTCGCGGCACCCGCCGCGTGCAAAAAGGCCAACTCCGCGGCCGGTGGTGGCGGAGGCCCCGGTGGACCCGGCGGCTTCGCCATGCCCGTCGAGGTCGCTGCCGCCCTCCGCGACACGGTCGTCGACGCAATCGCGGCGACCGGCCAGATCGAAGCGATCCAGTCGATCGAGCTGCGGCCCGAAGTCTCGGGACGCATCACCGACATCCTGGTGCGAGAGGGGCAGGAGGTCGCCGACAGCACGCCGCTCTTCAAGGTCGACGACGCCGAGCTCAAGGCGCAGGTCGCCCAGGCCGATGCCGAGCGCCAGCTGTCGCGCCAGGCGCTGGAGCGCACGAAGGGACTGATTGCGCAGAACGCCTCGTCGACCTCGGACCTCGAGCAGGCCGAAGCCCGCTCGCGCGGCGCCGACGCCAACTACGATCTGCTCAAGACTCGGCTCGACCGCACCGTGGTGCGCGCGCCGTTCGGCGGCGTCGTCGGGCGGCGGCTCGTGAGCATCGGGACGTACGTCTCGCCGCAGACGCCGCTGATCACGCTGCAGTCGGTGAACCCGCAGTACGCGAGCTTCGACGTGCCCGAGCGCTACGCCGACCGGCTGCGCCGGGGACAGCTCGTGAGCTTCCAGGTCGCCGCCCTGCCGGGAAGGAATTTCTCCGGCGAGGTCGTGTTCGTGGACCCCGTCGTTGCGCTGCCGGGCCGCACGATTCTCATCAAGGCGCGCGTGCCGAACAGCGAGCACCAGCTTCAGGCGGGAATGTTCATCGAGGCGCGGCTCGCGACCGACCTTCGGCCGAACGCCGTCGTGGTCCCGGAAGACGCGCTGTTGCCCATGCAGGGCGCGACCTTCATCTGGGTCATCAAAGCGGGCAAGGCGGATCGCCGGCAGGTGAGCGTCGGCGTGCGCACGGCGGGGTGGGCGGAGATTCAGAGCGGCGTGGAGGCCGGCGACTCGGTGGTGGTGGGTGGTGGGGAGCGCCTGTTCCCGACCGCTCCGGTCATGGCTCGCCTCGTCGAGCGCCGGCGGGGCGCCCCGGCGGGACAGGAGTCAACCGGTAGCGGGAGAGGCGCCGCCAAAGACACGACGAAGCGCTAGCGGACCGGCCGCTCCGGCAGCGGCTGCAGCGTCGTCTCGGTGTTCCGGAAGATCGCCTGGGCGGTCTCCTGCGCGCGCAACGCCAGCGCGCTCTGCGACGTCTGCAGCTCCTGGGCCATGGTGTAGTAGGTCAGGCCGTACAGCGACAGAATTCCCTCGGACGGCTTGTCCACCCAGCCGCGCGGCCGCGCCTTCGCCGCGGCGTCGGCGTGGTACACGTCGAACAGCAGCCGCGTCGTGCGCGGCATGTTTACAAACCCGAGCGACTGCACGCCCTTGATGCTGTCCGACGGCGTGAGCGTCTTGCTGCGCAGCACACGCGCGAAGCCATGGCCCTCGAGATGCGACGTGAATCCGAACTGATCGCCGTACAGCCCGACGGTGCGTGAGAAGTAGACCGGCCGCTTGCCGAGCTGATCCTTGATCACCTGCAGCACGATGACGTCGGCGCGCTCGAGGTAGGGGCGCCCCAGCATCTGCGGATCCATCGTGACACGCACCGTGTCGGCGCCCGAGCCCAGTTTCGCGGTGCGCGCCTGGTCGAGCACGTAGTACTGCTCCAGCATGTCGATCTGCGCGTCGGTGAGGGTCATCAGCCGGCCCTCGGGCTTCGGCCACGGCTTGCTGCGGTAGATCGCGGGCGCATGCGCGGAGTCGAACGTCGCGAGCGGGCGGCGCTGGAGCTGGCGGACGTACCAGTCGGTGTTGGCGAGCGACAGGTTGACGATCGTCACGTCCTGGCGGATGCCTTCGACCTCCTGGGCGTACCACAGCGGGAAGGTGTCGTTGTCGCCGGCCGTCACGAGCACGCCATAGGGCTCGACCGACTGCAGCAGGTCGTACGCGAAGTCGCGCGCCAGCGTCTCGCCCTTGCGGGAGGCCGTGAGGCGGTTGCCGGCGAGCGGAATCAGCGCGAGGGCCAGGAGGGGCGTCCCGTACAGCCAGCGGCGCGCTGCGTCAGGCTGGCGGAGCCGGAACTGCTCGGCCACCCACTCGAGCCCCGCGGCCAGTCCCATGGCGACCCAGATGCCCCACAGCGCGAACGACACCATGAAGAAGTAATCGCGCTGGCGCACCTCGTGCGCCGCGATCGGCTGCTCGCTGTGGAGCGAGTAGCCGTACTTGAAGTTGAGGTAGAACACGAGCGCCAACGTGAACGTGAAGACGAGGAACGTCATGGCGATTGCCGTGCGCCGGTCCGAGCGCCAGTGGCGCATCGCGCCCGCAATCCCGAGGAACGCGAACACGACAGCCAGGACGCGCTGCAGCCGGTCGGACCAGTCGTGCGCGAACTGCCAGCTGAAGTACTGCGCGTAATTGACGAGCTGAGCCGCATAGAGCTGAAGGGTGTGGCCCGTATTCGCCAGGCCCGGCGCCTGCGTCGGGTTGTCGAAGATCGACGGCTTGCCGTATTGCACGCGGAAAATGACGTCCCACAGGGCTCGCCAGGTGGTCGGCTCGCCTTCGTTGATTGGCGGGAAGAATGCCGCGCGAATCGGCAGATAGGTGTAGACAGATATTCCGACCACGGCGACCAGCAGCGAGGCGAGCGCAAAGGACGCGTTACCGGCCATGATCGCATACACGAGCGCCCCCGCGAACACCACGCCCGCCACGGCGATCGGCTCCCAGCCCGCGAGGCCAAGTGAAAGCAGCAGCCCCCAGACGGCCGTGAACACGATGCACTGAGACCACTCGATGCTGCGCTCCCCGTCCGACAGCGGCCGATTTTTCTTGAGCGGCGGGAAGAGCAGAATGATGACGACGGGGCCCACCAGCACTCCCATCATGTGATTCGTCGCCGTCAGCGCGAGCAGATAGATGATCAGCAGCAGGTGGTGGTCATGTGCTTCGCCGGCCGGCTGGTCGTCCCAGCGCACGATGAGCCAGAGGATCAGCGCGATCGAGAGCAGGCTCAGCGTGTACACCTTCTCGTTCACCACCGACTGGTTCCAGACGGTGAAGGCGGTCGCGGAGACGATCGTCCCGGCGAGCGCCGCGGCCCGGCGGGCCCACAGCACCGGCACAAACGAGCGCAGCCAGCGCTCGGCGACGAGGAACCAGCAGCCGGCGGAGAGGGCGCTCGTCACGGCGGCAAAGAGGTTGATGCGCGCCGCGTACCCGGCCGCGACCGGCAGCAATCCGAACACGTGCGCGATCAGCACGAACAGCGGATTCCCCGGCGGGTGGGGGATGCCGAGCGTGTAGGCCGCGGCGATGTATTCCGAGGTGTCCCAGAACTGCGTCGTCGGCGCGAGCGTGAGGATATAGAGGACCAACGCCCCCAGTGACACGCACCCTGCCATGAGGTACGGAGGCTTGACGGCGTCGAACGGCGTGGGAACGGCGTGAGCCGGCGTGCGGCTCATAGGCGTCGTGCGGTTGGGAACCGTGGTCGTCATAGGCCCAGTAATCTAGTGCCGGAACTGCCGCATGCCGGTCAGGATCATGGCCAGGTCGTGCTCATCCGCCGCCGCGATCACCTCGGGATCCTTGACCGATCCCCCCGGCTGGATGATGGCGGTCACCCCGGCCGCCGCCGCTTCGTCCACGCCGTCGCGAAAGGGAAAGAAGGCGTCGCTGCCGAGCACGGCGCCCCGGGCGTCGTGGCCCTGTTGCCGCGCCTTGTGTGCGGCGAGAAACGACGAGTCGACCCGGCTCATCTGCCCGGCGCCGATGCCGATGGCGGCCTCGTCCCGGACCAGGACGATGGCGTTCGACTTGATGGTTCCTACCGCGGCCCAGGCGAACCGCAGGTCGTTCCATTGCGCATCGGAGGGGCGGCGGGTGGTCACGACCCGCCACTTCGATTCGTCCGCCAGTTGCGAGTAGCGGAAGCGATCCTGCACCAGGAACCCGCCGCGCACGCGCTTGTAATCGAGCGTGGGCTCGTCGCCGAATTTCGGGAGCTCCACGACGCGCAGGTTTTTCTTTTCCTTGAACACCGCCAGGGCGTCGGCATCGACGCGCGGCGCGACGACGACTTCGACGAAGAGGTCGCGCATCGCCTCGGCCGCGGCGCGGTCCACGACGGTGTTGAACGCAATCACCGAACCGAAGGCCGACGTCTTGTCGGTGGCGAGCGCGCGCGTGTAGGCGTCGGCGGCGTTGCGGCCGAGCGCGATGCCGCAGGGCGTCGTGTGTTTGATGATGACACAGGCCGCGCGGGCGTCGCGGGTTTGCCACGGCGCCACGGCCATCACCGCGGCGTCGACGTCGAGCAGATTATTGAACGACAGCTCCTTGCCGTGGAGCTGATGCATGTCGCGGATGCCGGCCTCGTCCGTCACGTAGAGCGCGGCGCGCTGATGCGGGTTCTCGCCGTAGCGCAGCGACTGCCGTTGGTGGAGGATGTCGACGATGGTGGAGGGCAGGAACTCCTGCGAGCGGGAGAGATAACCCACAATCGCCGCGTCGTACGCCGAGGTGTGGGCGAAGACCTTAGTTGCAAGCGCTCGGCGTTTTTCCTCGCCAACCTCGCCAACCTTCAGATCCTCGATCACACTCGCATAATCGTCAGGATCCACGATCACAATCACGGCCGCGTGATTCTTGGCGGCCGAGCGGAGCATCGAGGGGCCGCCGATGTCGATGTGCTCGATCGCCTGCGCGAACGTGGTTCCCGGCTTGGCAACGGTTTCGCGAAACGGATAGAGGTTCACGGCGACGAGATCGATGGGGGTGATGCCGTGCCGCTCGAGCGCCGCGAGGTCGTGCTGATTGTCGCGTCTTGCCAGCAATCCGCCGTGCACCTTCGGATGCAGCGTCTTTACCCGGCCGTCCATCATTTCCGGGAAACCTGTGACGTCCTCGATGCCAATGACCGGGACCCGCTCGCGCCGCAGGGCTTCGGCGGTGCCGCCGGTCGAGACGATTTCCCAGCCGAGCGCGACGAGCTGGCGGGCGAAATCCACGATGCCGCGTTTGTCCGAAACGGAGAGCAGTGCTCTCACCAATCCTCCGCCACCGCCCGCACGAGGTCTGCCAGGCTCACCAGATCCTTCAAATCCACGACCTCCGCGGGGGAGTGCGAGTAGCGCAGCGGCCACCCCATCGCGACATCTACGACGCCGAACTGCGTGAAGGTCGAGCCGTCGTTGCCGCCGTTCGTCGTCCCGATCTGGAGTGCGATGCCGCGGGCCCGCGCGATGTCCGCCAGCGAGTCCACGTAGGCGGGCGGCGTGATCGACGAGTTGTCGAGCGCCCGAGCGACCGCGCCAGCGCCGAGCTTTTGGGCGGCGAAGTTCTGCAGCTCGAGCGGGGAATCGGCGGAGACGAAGGTGTCGATGGCATGCACGCGTCGCGTCGATGTCCCAAGCTGGTGCGCCGCCGCATCCGCCCCCTCGAGCCCGATCTCTTCGCGTGTGCTGAAGAGAAAGACGACGGGATGCCTTAGCTTGGCGCGATCCAACGTTCGCAATGCAAGAATGAGCGCCGCGCACCCCATGCGGTCGTCGAACGATCGGGCGGTCGCGCGCGTCCCGGCGAGCCGCACGTACTGTTTCGGCATCGTAATCGTCTGGCCGACCTTCACGCCGAGCGACTCCGCGCCCGCGCGGCTCGAGGCGCCCACGCTCACGCGGAGCGGCGGCGGCGTGCGGCGCGTGAGGCCGGTGTCGCGCGGCAGGAAGATGCCGGGAATGTCGGCGCGATCGGTATGAATCAGCGCGAGGTTCGCTTCGAACAGCGAGAGAATGAAGCCGCCGCGGGTCCGCACGCCGAGGGTGCCGTCGGCGTTGATCGTGTCCACGCGGAAGCCGATCTCGTCCATGTGCGCGACGATGACCACGGGTCTTTCACCCTGGCCCGCACGTACCCAGAGATTGCCGGCGGTGTCGGTCTCGGTTTTGACCCAACCTGGCAAGAGACGTTTGACCACGTCCCGTACGGGCGCTTCTGCACCGGAGACGCCGTAGGACTCGATGAGCTGGGCGAGGACGGTTTGAGCCTCAGCGATCCGGCTGGTATCCTGGATCGCGAGGATTGCTGCCAGCGCGAGGATCATCGTGAGCCCCCAATCCATCTCACCACATCAGCCACCACCGCGTCCACATCCTTCAGCACCACCGTCTCCACCATCGTCTCACCGAATGTGGATGGCACCGTTACCATCCGGGTGTCGCTGAAGGGGCCCTGCAGGTTCACCACCGTTTTGAGTCCCGCGGTGTCGGCGTAGAGGCTCTGCACTGTGAAGGCGACCACGACGGTGCCGCGTACGCGTGGGCGCGACAGCGCAGCGGCCGCGAGCGCCGCGCATGCGGCGCGCCGGCCCGCATTGGGAGCGGCGAGAAGGCCGTTGCCGTAGCGCTGCGGCCGCTTCGTCAGCGCCACGGGCGACAGCACTGAGATTCCGAGCGCCAGCACCTCGCCCTGTGAGGCGGCGCCGACGTCGACGTAGGCATTGTCGACCGTGAACGGCGCTTCGTTGCCGGTGGGTCGGCCGCGCGTGAGGTGTGTGGATCGCACGGCCACGACCGCGGGAACCGGACCCCGCCGGCCAAAGACCGTGACCCGGTGGCCTTCGAGCTGTTGATCGAACAGCGGGGAGAGGCGCGCGCCGCCGCCGACGCGCCGCAGCGTCGCATAGCCGTCGTCGCTGATGTTGCCGACCGCGTAGCCGATCTCGTCGAGATCGCAGTAGATGAGACGTTTGGGAGCGCCGCGGCCGAGCGAAACCGTGACGTTGCCGGTGCGGTCGCGGACGCTGCCGGGGAGCAAGGCCAGCAGGCTATCGGTCATGGACTGCTCGTAGCCGGTGACGGCGGTCATGCTGGAGAATCGGATCGTAAGGCTATCTGCGGTTTGAGCCGAGAGAGAATGTTGGAATGTTGGAAGGATGGAAAGTAAAAACATTCCAACCTTCCAACCTTCCAACGCCTCTGGTTGTCTCATCCCATCCTCCGTGCAAGGTCCAGGACCACTCTGGTTAGCAGTCGATGCTCCGCTTCCAGCACGCGGGCCGCAAGTGCATCGGGCGTGTCTCCAGGTTCGACCCGCACCTTTTCCTGCCCAATGATTTCCCCACGATCGAAAACTTCGTCCACCAAATGCACCGTGGCGCCCGACTCTGTGGCACCGCTCGCGAGCACCGCACGGTGCACGCGCTGGCCGTACATCCCCGGGCCGCCGAAATCGGGCAGCAGGGCGGGGTGGATGTTGATCATGCGGCCGCGAAACCGGGAGACTACAGCCGCCGGCACGAGCTTCAAGTACCCTGCCAGCACCACGAGCTGCGCGTCACCGAGGGCGGCCAGGAGCTCCGCCGCGTCGTCCGGATCCCGCAACACGGTCGCCGGCACGCCCGCGCGGCGGGCGCGGTCCAGCGCCCCGGCCTCCGGCCGGTTCGAGATGACGTGCGTAACGCGTGCGAGCGGGGAGTCGCGGAGGGCATCGAGGAGGGCCTGCAGGTTCGTGCCGCCGCCTGACACGAGCACGGCGACACGAACCGGCGCCGCTCCTCCGGTCACTGACTGTTACGAGTGCACCGCGCCACCGACTTGGGCTTCGACCCGCTGGTGACGCTCAGACTGAACGCACCGGTCGCGTAATGATCGGCGGTGTTCACCACGATCTCGTATTCGCCGGTCTGCGGGAACGTCGCCGTGAGCCGCGCATGGCAGTTGCCGCCCGAGTCGTCGTCCTGGAAGTCCCGGCCACCGGAGATGCCGGGGCCGCGCAGGAAGAGATACGAGTCGAACGCATCCGACTCGAGATCGATCGTGATCGTGGTGCCGGCGGTGCCGTGAATCGTCCACGGTTGCGCGTAGGTGCTGTCGCTCGTGAGCAGCACGTCGTTGCGGGTGAGCGTGCCCTGCTGCGTCTGGCCGACGTCGATCGAATGCGAGGGGGTCGCGGCGCCGGATTGGCTCGAGCTCGAGCTGGCGCTCTGGCAATCGGCGGTGGCGGCGCTGCCCTCCTGCACCGGCTTCGAGCCGTCGGTGATGGAGAGTGAGAACCGGCCCGTCTGCTTTTCGGGCGAGGCGGTGGTGTTGACGAGAATCCGGTAGGGGCCGGTGCTCGGGAACGTGCGCGAGATGCGCGCGTAGCAGCCCGGACCGCCGTCGTCGTTGATGATCGAGTTGTCGAGGTCCTCGCCGCGGACAATCAACACCGGATCGAAGTCGTCGGAGGACAGGTCGATCGTGACCGGCCGTCCCGCCGGCGCAGTGAACTGGTAGAACTTGAAGTAGCTGTTGTCGGGATAGAGCGAGTCGCTCGAGGACAATGTGCCGTTGACCGTTTCCCCGACGCGGATGGTCAGGACCGGCGCCGCCGGGCCGGCGGGCCGCTCGGCGCTCGTCGCCTGCTGCATCGTCTGGGTGGAGCTGCCTGAGGCCGCATTGGTGAAGCGGCAGTTGCCCTTTGTCTCGACGGTCGACTCGCCTTCGGAGACGCGCAACGTGAACTTGCCGGTCTGGCGCCGCGGCCGCGACGCGGTGTTGACCACGACCCGCAGCGGATGGTCGTCCTGGGCGGTGTAGACGATCCGGGCGTTGCAGCCGCCGCCGCCATCGTCGTTGTCGACCAGCTTGTCGCCCCGGCCCTTGGTCAGCAGCAGGTAGGCGTCGAAGTCATCCGACACGAGATCGACGGTGAACGCCTGGTTCGGCTTCACGGGCAGAATCCAGCGCTCGAAGTAGGTCGAGTCACCCGTGAATTCGGGGTCGTCGGACGACAGGCTGCCGGTGATCGTCTGGCCGACTTCGACCAATCCGGCGACGCGGCCGAACCCCTTGCACACCGTGTCCGCCGGGAGCGGGGTGGCGGAATGGCCACGCGCGAGCGTCAGATGATACTCGCCCAGCTCGGCCTGCGCGCTCGAGTTCGCATACACGCGATAGTTGCCGGTCGCCGGCGGCACGAACGCCACCCGGGCGTTGCACCGCCCGCCGCCGTCGTCGTTGCGCGCCAGGGAATTACCGGACGCGTCGGCGACCAGGATGTTGGCGTCGAAGTCGTCAGACGTGAGATCGACGGCAACGGTATCGCCCTTGTTGCCCACGAAGGCGTACATCTTGTAGTGCGAGCCGTCGGAGAACTTCTGGTCGGTCTGCGCGAGCCGGCCCACGACTGTCTGGGGGACGCGGATCGGGATCTGCGAACTCAGGGCGACTGGAGACAACGCGACGAGCGCCGTCAGGATCTGACCAACGCGCACAAGGACTCCTTAGCTGCGGGGGAGGGCGACGGGCTAATCTGCAATTCGCCAACAGAGAAAACAATCGTTAATGCAGAATCTGCTCTACCGCCGCCGCCAAGTCCGCGACCACCGTCACACCATTCGCCCGGGCCTGCCCCTGACCCAGATTGCCTTCCCCGGTTGAGACCAGAATCCCTTTGCCCCCCAACGCTCTCGCCGGCTGCACGTCGGACATGCGGTCCCCCACCCACCAGGAGCGGGCAAAGTCGATATCGAGCGCTGCGCCCGCGTCCCGAAACAGCTTGAGGCCCGGTTTGCGGCACTCGCAGGGCCCGGAGAAGCGCGGGTGATGGGGACAGAAGTACGCGCCGTCGACGCGGGCGCCGTGCGCCGCGAGCAGCTCGGCCATACGGTGCTCCACCGCGGTGTAATCCGCGACCGTATAGAGCCCGCGTGCGATACCAGATTGATTCGTCACGACGACGACGAGAAAGTGGTGGTCATTCAACTGCTTGATCGCCGCGGCGGCGCCAGAGAGCAGCTTGACCTTGCCGGGCTCGTGCAGAAACCCCGGGGGCGGATCCTCGACGATGGTGCCATCGCGGTCGAGAAAAACCGCCCGACGGCGGCCGTCAGCCATCTGCCGTCAGTGCCGCGATAACCGCTTCGACTTGCTCCGGAAAGATGGTTCTGGCGTCGAGCAGTACGCGGCTCCCCGCGACGCGCGCGATGATCGGCGGATCGTTGGCGCGCAGCCGCTCGGCGAGCCGCTCGTCGGGAAACCCCGCGAGCCAGGTCCGGAGCTTGGCGCCGGGGAATGACCCGCCGCCGACCTCCGAGTCGCCTTCAATCAGCTGGCCGCCGAGCCGCTCGGCGCGCGCCCGGATGCTCTCCTCGTTCTCGGTCAGCATGCTCAGCACCGGAATCTCCCGTACGGCGACGTCCTTGTCGCGATACAGCGCGAGCGTCGCCTCGAGCGCCGCAAGCGTGAGCTTGTCGGCGCGCACCGTGCGCGCGATCGGATCGGCGCGGCAGGCGGCAATCGCCGCCGCGCTGCCGACCAGAATGCCCGCCTGCGGCCCGCCCAGCAGCTTGTCGCCGCTGAACGCGATCAGATCCGCGCCGGCGGCGACGGCTTCGGGGACCGTCGGCTCGCCGCTCAATCCCCACTCCGACAGGTTCACCATGAGGCCGCTGCCGAGGTCGTAGACGCACGCCAGACCGCGCGAATGCGCCAGCTCTGCCAGCTCGACGACTGCGACGTCGGCCGTGAAGCCGGTCACCTGGAAATTGGAACGGTGGACCTTCAAGAGCACTTTGCTGTCAGTCGTCAACGCGCGCTCGTAGTCTTTCGGATGCGTGCGATTGGTTGTGCCGACCTCCACAATCTTCGCGCCGGATCGAGCCATGATATCGGGGATCCGGAACGAGCCGCCGATTTCGACCAGCTCACCGCGCGACACGATCGCCTCGCCGCCGCGGGCCCCCCCCAGCGCGCTGAGCGCGAGCAGCACCGCGCCGGCGGCATTGTTGACGACGAGCGCGTCGGCCGCGCCGGTAAGCTCGATCAGGAGATCGCGGCAATGCGCGTGCCGCGAGCCGCGCGCGCCGCGGCCGAGATCGTATTCGAGCGCCGAGTAGCCTTGCGCGACGCGCGTGAGCGCGGCGATCGCCGCCGGCGCGAGCGGGGCGCGGCCGAGATTGGTGTGCAGCACGACGCCCGTCGCATTGATGACGGGCGCGAGCGACGCCTCGGCGAGCCTGGTCACCGCCGCGCGCACGGCCGCGTCCCATCCCTCGGGCGGCGCCGTCCCGCCGTTGTCACGGGCTGCATCGACCGCGGCGCGGGCGGCCTTGACGATGAGCGCGCGCGGATGGGTCGCGAGCAACGACCGGACGCCGGGACCGGTGAGCAGCGAGTCGACAGATGGCAGCTGACGCCTGGGATCGGTCACAATGAGGGAGGTTTGGAAGACGGTGGAGGTTGTGAAGGTTGTTTAGGAGCGCGGTGCGTGGTGTCTGCCGCTGCGCGCGGCTTCGGTGTCGTGAACCCGATGACACCGTCGCCCTTCTTGCCGATCAAGTTCGTCGCACCGCGAACCCCCACCACGTAGCGCGTGTCCGCCTTCAAGGGGCGAACCACCTCGATCACGATCTTGTCGGATGGAACGGGGCGCTGGGCGAGCAGGCGCCGCACCAGCGCGGTGTCGACCGGCGGCTCGGGCGGCACCTTTGACCGCGCCGCGGCGCCACGCGCACCCGGCGGGGGCGGCGGGGGCGGCGGCGGCGGCGGCGGCGGAGCTGGTGCGGCCCGGGGCGGACCGGGTGGCGGTGGAACCGTCGGGTGAATGTTGGGCTGCGCTGAGGTGTCGTGGACCATCCCGTGCACGCGGCTCGCGCTGTCGCGCGCGGCGGCGCTGGCCGAATCCGCCTTCTGGCGCGCGAGCGTCGAGAGCGAATCGTATTGGCGTTCGGTGAGAATCCGCTCGATCGGCACGCGGGTCGAGTCGGGCAGCTCGAGGACCTCGACGTGCGCGGTGTCGAACGGCTGGGTGGCGTCGAGCGCCTGGCTGAAGTCGACGCGGACCGTGACCGAATCGACCGAGGTGGCGGCGCGCGGCCGCGGCGGCACGGTGTCGTGCGGGAAGGTGTAGAGCGCCACGTTGCTCGTCGAGTCGAGCGTGACGAGCGTCGAATCGTACGCTTCGCGCAGGCCCCGGTGCCGATCTCCGTTCTCGTCAGCTGTCGCGTATACGATGTAGCGCCCTGGTTGCAGATTGGTGAGGTTGAACTGGCCGCCCGAGTCGGCCGTGGTCAAGTACCCGACGCTGTCGGGCAGCGGCACCGCTTCGATCAGGGCGTGCAACAGGACTTGCTGGTCGACCCACTTCAGCGCGATGCCGCCGAGGCGCGCGTGGCCGATCTCCGGGCCGGTCGAGAACAGCACCGTCTTCCGCTCGAGAGTGCGATTCCGGCGCAGATCGGAGAAGCCGGGCAGAATCTCGAGCCGGTAGACGCGCTTCTTCCACCCTTCTTTCGGCTTGATCGTGACGCTGGTGCGGTGCCAGCTCACTTTCACCTCACCCGCGACCGGCGACAAGATGACCTGCTTGGCGAGTGGGCTCAGCCCGGCGCCGGTGCCCGCCATCTCCTCGACGACTTCGTCGAACTGAATGACGGCATCGCCGCTCAGGTGGGGGAGGACGGCCCCCGACTCCGGCTTGACGGCGAGAATCTTGGGAGGCGCGCTATCGGGCGGTCCGCCGGGCGGCTGGCCGACACTGGCGCACCCCCCCGCGGACCACGCCTCCCACGCCACCAGCAGGGCTAGGAGCAGCCCAGCGACTTGAGCTTGCCGGCCAGGACGTCGCGCTGATCGCGCCATGCCTTTTCCTTTTCGCGCTCTTTGGCGACAACGTCCTTGGGCGCGCGCGAGACGAAGCTCTCGTTGGTGAGGCGAGCCGCCAGTCCCTTGAGTTGAGTGTCGAGCCTGCCCAGCTCGTCCGACAGGCGCCGGCATTCCTGCTGCACATCGATGCTACCCTCGAGCGCCACGACCACTTCGCTGCCGTCGCCGAACACCGCATGCGCGCCGACGCCTTTCCCCGGTGCGCCGTCGAACGCCAGGCTTTCGAGCTGGGCGAGCCGGACGATCGTGTCGCGCTCGCCCTCGAACGTCGCGGCCGTGTCGTTGCCGCGCGCAACGATCGTCGCCCGCAGCCTGGTCTTGGGCGAGACGCGGTATTCGGCGCGAATCGAGCGGATCAGCTCGATCGCCGTTTTCACGCGGGCAAATTCCTGGTCGGCCCGGGGATCGTCGAGCTCAGGTCGTGCGAGCGGCCAACGTGCCGCCGTGAGGAGCTCTGCGGGCTTCCGATCGGGTAGTTTTTGCCACAGCTCCTCAGTTATGAAAGGCACGACGGGGTGCAGCAGCCTGAGCGACAGGTCGAAACAGTAGGCCAGCACCGCTTTGGGTGCCGCATCCGTGAGCCGCGGTTTCACCGCCTCCACATACCAGTCGGCCAGCTCGTTCCAGACGAACTCGAAGCAGCGCTTGGCGGCTTCATCGAGCCGGAACTGCTCGAGTGAGGCAGTCGCCTCGCGCACCGTGGCCTGCGCGCGCGACAGAATCCAGCGGTCGGCCAGCGTGAGCGAGCGGCGATCGACGGCCTCGATCGCCGGCACGTCCTTCGGGAGCTGCGTCAGCACGAACTGCGCGATGTTCCACAGCTTGTTCGCGAAATTGCGGCCCGGGGCGAACGTCGTCTCGAGATCGTCGGGATCGAGCAGCAGGTCCGCGCCGAGCGCGGTATTGGCGATGCAAGTCCAGCGCAACGCGTCGGCGCCGAACTTCTCCACCACCACGAGCGGGTCGATGCCGTTGCCGAGCGACTTCGACATCTTGCGATGCTTCGTGTCGCGCGCGATGCCGTGCAGGTACACGGTCGTGAACGGTTTCGTGCCCATGATTTTGTAGCCCGACATGAGCATGCGGGCGACCCAGAAAAACAGGATGTCGGGCCCCGTCACGAGGGTGTGGCCGGGATAGAAGCGCGCCAGGTCGGGCGTCTGCGCGGGCCAGCCGAACGTCGCGAACGGCCAGAGCCAGGAGGAGAACCAGGTGTCGAGCACGTCGGGATCCTGTTCGACGCCGGCGCCGCACTTGGGACACGTCGTCGGGTCCTCGCGGTCGGCCCATTGGTGCCCGTTCGCGCAGGTGAACACCGGAATCCGGTGTCCCCACCACAGCTGCCGCGAGATGTTCCAGTCCCGGATGTTGTTCATCCAGTTCTCGAACGTCGCGTTCCAGCGCTCGGGCACGATGTGGAACTCGCCGGCCCGATACCCCTGCATCACGCGCTCGGCGAGCGGCTGCATCTTCACGAACCATTGGTCCGACAGACGCGGCTCGACCACCGTGTCGCACCGATAACAGCGCCGCACCGAGTGCTGGTGCTGCTCGACCTTCATGAGCAGCCCTTCTTTGTCGAGCTGCTTCGTGAGCTTCTTGCGGGCTTCGAAGCGGTCGAGACCCTGGAGATCGGCCGGGACGCGCGCTGACTTCTCCATTTTCGCGTCCTCGGTCAGGATCAGCGGCTTCTCCTCCTTGGGCCAGGCGCGATTGGCGATGTCAAAGTCATTGGCATCGTGCGCAGGTGTCACTTTCAGAAGACCAGTGCCGAATCCCTGCTCGACGGCGTCGTCAGTCGCAATCGGAATGGTGACGCCGGAAAGCGGGATCTTCACCCGCTTCCCCTTGAGGCTCTTGTAGCGGCCGTCCTTCGGATTAAACACGAGCCCGATGTCGCCGAACATCGTCTCCGGCCGCGTGGTCGCGACCGTCACGAACCCGGAGCCATCCTCGAGCGCATAGTTGATGTGATACAGATTCCCCTGCGTCTCGTGGTGCTCGGCCTCTTCGTCCGAGAGCGCGGTGAGGCAATGCGGGCACCAGTGGATCACGCGGTGACCGCGGTAGATCAGCCCTTCGTCCCACAGCCGCACGAATACCTCGCGCACCGCGCGGGAGTAGCCCTCATCGAGGGTGAAGCGCAGCCGCGCCCAGTCGCACGAGCAGCCGATCACCTTGAGCTGCTCGATGATCGTGTTGCCCGTTTTCTTGACGAAGCACCACACCTCTTCCACGAACTGTTCGCGGCCCAGATCGAACCGGGTCTTGCCATCTTTGGCGAGTCGCTTCTCGACGACGTTCTGCGTCGCAATGCCGGCGTGATCGGTCCCCGGGAGCCACTCGGCGGCGCGGCCGCGCATCCGCTCGAACCGGATCAGCACGTCCTGGATGACGTTGTTCAGGGCGTGACCGACGTGCAGGATGTCGGTGACGTTGGGCGGCGGAATCACGATGACGTAGGGCTCGGCGCCCTCGCGCGGCTGGAACACGCCGGCGTCGAGCCAGCGCTTGTAGATGGCGGGTTCTACGGGCCGCGGATCGTATGCCATTCCTTAATATAGAAGCGCCCACTAGAATATCGTCCAATGACATTTCCCAGGTCTGCGCCATCCGATGAGACATTGCCGTCCGGCCGCGTCGTGCGCTGGATCGTGCTCGCGGGCGTGATTCTGTTTTCGGCGGGACTCTACTTCCGGTTCGGAGTGCACACGCCGCCGATGGGCGTGGCGCCGGCCGGGACCGATACGACGTCGACTCCCTAGACATGCCCCCTTCCGAGATTCAGGTCGTCCTGCCGGATGGGAGCAAGAAAGCCCTGGCGGCGGGCGCGACGGGCGCTGATCTCGCCAAGGCGATCGGCCCCGGGCTCGCCAAGGCCGCGCTCGCCATCCGCGTCGACGGCGAGGTGCGCGATCTGCAACGCCCGCTCCCGGACGGCGTGAAGGTCTCGATCCTCACCGACAAGGATCCCAACGCGCTCGACGTGCTGCGCCATTCGTCGGCGCACGTGCTGGCGACGGCGGTGCGGCAGCTCTTTCCCACGGCCCAGATCGGCTTCGGCCCGCCGATCGAGGACGGGTTCTACTACGACTTCGATATCGGACGGCCCTTCGGGCCGGAGGATTTGGAGGCGATCGAAAAAAAGATGGTGGAGGTTGTGAAGGAGGATTATCCGTTTCAGCGGGAAGAGGTGTCACGCACGGAGGCCAAGAAGCGCTTCAAGGATGATCCGCTCAAGCTGGAGCGAATCGATGACCTGAAGACGGACGAGATCATCTCCGTCTATACCGACGGGCCGTTCGTCGATCTCTGCCGCGGCCCGCACGTGCCGAGCACGGGAAAGATCAAGTTCTTCAAGCTGCTGCATGCGGCGGGTGCGTACTGGCGCGGCGATGAGAAGCGGCAGATGCTGCAGCGCATCTACGGCACGGCGTGGTTCAGCAAAGACGCGCTGGAGCAGTACATCACCCGGCTCGAGGAAGCGCGGAAGCGCGACCATCGCGTCATCGGCAAGCAGCAGGATCTGTTCTCGATTCAGGAGGACGTGGGGCCGGGGCTCATCATGTGGCACCCCAACGGCGCGATCCTGAACTTCGAGCTGCGGCGCTTCATCGAGGACATCATCCTCGCGCGCGGCTATCAGCTCGTGTACACGCCCAACGTGACGCGCGAGCACCTGTTCCTGCGCTCAGGGCACCTGCCGCTCTACGCCGCCAATCAGTTCCCGGCGATGGCGGCGGGCGAGGGCGAGTCGGAGGACGTGCGCTATCGCGTCAAGCCGATGAACTGCCCCATGCACATCCTGATCTACGCGAGCCAGCAGCGCAGCTATCGCGACCTGCCGATCCGCCTCGCCGAGATCGCGAATGTGTATCGCAACGAGCGCTCGGGGACGCTGCACGGCATGCTGCGGGTGCGCGGTCTGTCGATGGACGACGCGCACATCTTCCTGCGCGAGGATCAGATCGAGGAAGAGATCTTCAACATGCTCGACATCGTCGAGCTCGTGATGGGCAAGACGTTCGGGCTCCAGTACCGACTCGATCTCGCGACCCGCCCCGACAAGAAGCTCGGCACCGAGGCGATGTGGGAGGTGGCGGAGAAGGCGCTCGAGGGCGCGCTGAAGCGGCGCGGGCTGCAATACAAGATGGATGTCGGCGGCGGCGCGTTTTACGGCCCGAAGATCGACATCAAGTTCAACGACGCGATCGGCCGCGAGTGGCAGGGCGCCACGATCCAGCTCGACTACGAGCTGCCCGAGCGCTTCAAGCTCGAGTACACCGGCGCCGACAACAAACCGCACCGCACCGTCATGATGCACCGCGCGATCTTCGGGACGATCGAGCGGTTCACCGGCTTTTTGATCGAGCACTTTGCGGGGGCGTTCCCGCTCTGGCTCTCACCGGTGCAGGTGCGGGTGCTGCCGATCGCCGATGGCCAGATGGCCGCCGCACGCGCCGTGCACGAGGCGCTGCGCAAGGCCGGCATTCGCTCCCATCTCGATGAGCGCTCCGAGACGTTGAACTACAAGATTCGCGACGCCGAGACGCACAAGATCCCGTACATGGCGGTGGTGGGGCAGCGTGAGGCTGAGGCGCACGCGGTCGCAGTGCGCGGCAGAGGGGCGGGGAACAAGCAGGTGGTCATGCCGATTACGGAGTTTGTGGAGAAGCTGAAGGAAGAGGTTCACAGCAGGAGTCTCAAGGCGCTAATTTGAACGGGGAACGCGGAAGTCGGAACGCGGAACAGGCGCTGGCCGTTCCGTTCCACGTTCCGCGTTCCACGTTCCGCGTTTAGAGGTCCCATGACCGACGCCGCAACCACACCCGTCATCCTGAGCGCATGCAGGACACCGATCGGCCGGTACCTGGGCGGCTTGTCGCCGGTGCCGGGGCCGAGGCTGGGCGCGCTCGTGATTCGCGAGGCCATGCGCCGCGCCGCGGTGCCCGACGATGTGGTCGACGAAGTCATCATGGGCAATGTGCTCCAGGGCGGGGAAGGCCAGGCGCCGGCGCGCCAGGCCGCGATTCATGCCGGGCTGCCCGGCACGATCCCCGCGCTGACGGTCAACAAGGTCTGCGGCTCGGGGCTCAAGGCGGTGATGCTCGCGGCGCAGGCGATCAAGGCGGGCGACGAACAGTGCGTGGTCGCGGGCGGGTTCGAGTCGATGTCGAACGCGCCGCATTATGTCTACGGCATGCGCGGCGGCATCAAGATCGGGAACCGCGAGCTGGTCGACGGCTTGATTCGCGATGGCCTGTGGGATTCGTTCTCCAATACGCACATGGGCAACCTGGCCGAGTACACGGCGAAAAAGGCCGGCGTGTCGCGGCAGGAGCAGGACGAGTTCGCGCTCCAGAGCCATCGGAAGGCCGTGAAGGCGATGCAGTCGTGCTTCTTCAAGGCCGAGATCGTGCCGGTCGACAAGGTCGAGAAGGACGAGGGACCTCGGGCCGACACGTCACTCGAGAAGCTCGCGGCGCTGACGCCGTCGTTCGAAAAGGACGGCACCGTGACACCCGGCAACGCGCCGAGCCTGAACGACGGCGCCAGCGCGCTGGTCGTGACGTCGCTCGCGTTCGCGCAGGCGCACGGCGTGAAGCCGATTGCGAGGATCACCGCGTACGCGACCGGTGGGGGCGAGCCGAAAGATCTATTCTTTGCGCCGATCGTCGCGGTGCAGAATCTGATGAAGAAAGCGGGCACCAAGATCTCCGACTACGATCTCATCGAGGCGAACGAAGCCTTCGCGGTGCAGGCGATCGTCGACGGCAAAGCCCTCGGCTGGGATTGGGCGCGGTTGAACGTGCACGGCGGCGCAATCGCGCTGGGACATCCCATTGGCGCTTCTGGCGCGCGCGTGCTGACGACATTGTTGTACGCACTGAAACAGTACGGCAAGCGCACTGGCTTGGCGACGCTGTGTCTTGGCGGCGGAAACGCGGTGGCCCTTAGCGTGGAGATGATCTAATGGAACAAGTGGTTGTCGGTTCTCGGTCATCGCTTGTCGGTTTCCGAATCGCGGCGCTTGTCGGAGGCGCGGTACTGGTCGCGGCGGCCGCCCAGATCGCTGTGCCATTGCCCGGGACGCCGGTCCCCATGACGCTGCAGCCGATGGCCGTGCTGCTCGTCGGCGGCCTGCTCGGCGCGCGCTTCGGTGCGCTCAGCATGATCCTCTATCTGGCGATGGGCGCCGCGGGGCTGCCGGTGTTCACGCCGACAGTGCCGTTGTTCGGCATTGCGCGGCTGCTTGGACCGACGGGTGGGTATTTGCTGGCTTACCCGGTGGCGACTTGGGCGGTGGGTGCCCTGGTTTCCTCGGGGCGTGGCCCCGGGGTAGGTCTACCCTGGGTGGGTCGGGTGGCTTCGGGCGTCCTCGCCGGCCTCGTGCTCATCCATCTCGGCGGCCTCGCGCAGCTCGCCATCATCACCGGCAGCATTGCGGGTGCGGCGCAGCTCGCCACGTGGCCGTTCCTGCTGGGTGACCTGCTCAAGATCGCCGTGCTGGTCCCGGTCCTGACCCAGCTGACCCCAACGATTCGCGCGCGCCTCTGATGGCGCGCGTTTCGTCTGCGGATGTGAAGCGCGTCGGCATCGCGCTCGCGTGGATCGTACTCTACGCCGCGATCGGCACGGGGCTCACGATCTGGATCTCCAACATGGTGCCGGGGTGGGGCGGGGCATGGTGGTTCGTGTTCCGCAACGGCGCGTACGAGGTCATTGCGTTCGCCGTCGCGACGGTCGTCGTCGGCAACCTGCTCAACAAATACTCGTGGGACAGTATGGGCTGGCACACGCAGCCCGGCGGCCTGTTGCCGCGGCTGTTCCGCGGGATCGGACTCGGCGGGCTGATGGCGATGCTCGCGATCGGTCTCGCCTTTGTGTTCGACCACACCAGGGTGCACCGCACCAACGACCTGGTCTTCTGGCCACGCGTCGCCCTGCCGCTGGGCCTCGGGCTGCTGCTCGCGGCGCTGGGCGAGGAGCTGATGTTCCGCGGCTACGCGCTGCGCCGCCTCGCCGATGCGATCGGCGCGCGGGCGGCGCTGCTGATCCTGGCGCTGCTGTTTGGCCTCGCGCACGCGCGGAACGACCACGCCACCTTCTTCAGCACCGTGAACGTCGCGCTTGCCGCCGTCTGGCTCTCGTTCGCCTTCTTCTCGAACGGCGGCATGGCGCTCGCGTGGGGCCTGCATTTCGGCTGGAACGCCGGCCTGTCGCTCCTGTTCGACGCGCCGGTCAGCGGCTACACCTTCCAGGTCCCCGCCGTCGAGTACACGCCGGGCCGCCACGCATGGGTGGACGGCGGCCCGTTCGGCCCCGAGGGCGGCATCGTCACGACGATCGTGCTGTTCGCCGGCACGCTGGCCGTGATCGGCGCGCGCTGGAGACAGCCGCGCACCTGGCTGGCCGGATGAGTCGTGTGGCCGTGGTGGGCGCCGGGACGATGGGAAACGGGATCGCGCACGTGTTTGCGCAGCATGGCTGGGATACGGTGTTGATCGATGTGTCGGATGACGCGCTCGCCCGCGGGCTTGCGACGATAAAGAAGAATCTCGAGCGCTTGGAGAAGAAAGGCGTTATCGGTCATCAGTCATCGGTGGATACGATTGGTCGGATCAAGACGAGCACGTCGCTCGAAGCTGCGAAAGATGCTGAGCTCGTGGTCGAGGCGGTGTCCGAGAACCCGGACATCAAGTTCGAGGTCTTTGCCGCCCTTCGCCGCCTTACGCCGCCCGACACGATATTAGCCAGCAACACTTCTTCTATCTCAATCACCGAGCTCGCCAAGCACACCAACCGTCCTGGCAAAGTCATCGGTATGCATTTCATGAATCCGGTGCCGTTAATGCCGTTGGTGGAGGTTGTAAAAGGAATCGAGACACTTGCAGGCACGACAGCGCGGGTTGTCGAGGTTGCCAAGGAACTTGGCAAAACACCCATCGAGGTAAATGATGCGCCGGGGTTTGTATCCAATCGCGTGCTGATGCCGATGATCAACGAGGCGATCCTGTGCGTGCAGGAAGGCATCGCCACGGCCGAGGCGGTCGATCAGGTGATGACGCTCGGCATGAAGCATCCGCTCGGGCCGCTGGCGCTCGCCGATCTGATCGGGCTCGACGTCTGTCTCGCGATTCTCAACGTGATGGTCGAAGGGTTTGCCGATCCGAAATATCGGCCCGCTCGGTTGCTGAAGGAGATGGTCGCGTCGGGACGCCTCGGCAGAAAATCGGGCGTGGGGTTCTATGTCTACCGCAACTGACATCCGCGACCAGGTCGCCCAGCTCGCACGCGAGTTCGCGCGCGAGAAGATCGAGCCGTTCGCCGCGGAGTGGGATCGCACCAGCCATTTCCCGCGCGACGTCATCGACGAGCTCGGCAAGCTCGGCTTCCTCGGCATGTGCACGCCGGAAGAGTACGACGGGATGGGACTAGACAGCGTCACCTACCTCATGGTGCTCGAGGAAATCTCCGCCGCCGACGCCGCGCTCGCCGTCTCGATCGGCATTCACAACGCGATCCCGACGACGATGCTCGTGAAGCACGGCACGCCCGAGCAGAGGGAGCGCTGGCTGAAGCCGATGGCGCGGGGCGAGCTGCTCGCGGGTTTCGCGCTGTCGGAAGCGGAGGCGGGCTCGGACGCCGCGTCGCTCGCCGCGCAGGCGACGAAGGACGGGAAGCATTGGGTGCTCAACGGCGCCAAAGCATGGGCGACGAACTCCGGCACCGCCGATCTCATGATGATCATGGTGCGGACGGACGAGCCGGACCGCCGCCGCGGCGCGAAGGGGATCTCGACCTTCATCGTCCCCACCGATTCCGCGGGGTACAAAGCGGCGAAACCCGAGGATAAGATGGGTCTCAGGGCGTCGAACACCGCGGGGATCGCATTGACCGACCTGCGCCTGCCGCGCGACCACATGCTGGGCGAGGAGGGCATGGGGTTCGTCTACGCGATGGAGGGGCTCGACGCCGGACGGCTCGGGATCGGGGCCCAGGGGGTCGGGATCGCGCGCAAGGCGCTCGAGCTGTCGCTCAAGTACTGCGCCGAGCGCCGGCAGTTCGGGAAGGCGATCGAGGACTTCCAGGCGGTGCAGTTCAAGCTCGCCGACATGGCGACGCGGATCGAGGCGGCGCGGGCGCTGGCGCACCGCGCGGCGGCCCGCAAGGATGCCGGCGAGGATGTCACGCTGTACGCCAGCATGGCCAAGCTGTTCGCGTCCGAAACGGCGATGTGGGTAACGACCCAGGCGATTCAGCTCTTCGGGGGCTATGGTTACATGCGAGATTTCCCCGTCGAGAAACTTTTCCGGGATGCAAAGGTCACGGAGATATATGAAGGCACCAGCGAGATCCAGCGGATCGTCATCGCCCGCGCCCTCACGCACTAGCGCGAGGAAAGAAGAAGCCACAGCGCTGTTCGCGCTGCTCGAGGAGCACGAGCACGAACAGGTTTCCCTCGTGTACGAGCCCTCCTCGGGCTATCGCGGCATCATCGCCATTCACGACACCACGCTCGGCCCCGCGCTCGGCGGCACGCGGTTCTGGAATTACAAGAACGATCGCGACGCGCTGATCGACTGCCTGCGGCTCGCGCGCGGCATGACGTACAAGGCCGCGGTCGCCGGGCTGAATCTGGGCGGCGGCAAGAGCGTCATCATCGGCGACAACAAGATCCGCAACCGCGAGCCGATCTTCCGCGCGCACGGGCGGCACGTGAAGGCGCTGGGCGGCCGCTACATCACCGCCGAGGACGTCGGCACGTCGGTCGGCGACATGGAGTTCATCAAAGCCGAAACGGATCATGTCACGGGGTTGATCGGGAAATCGGGCGACCCGTCGCCGGTCACGGCGTTTGGTGTGTACCGCGGCATCAAGGCGTGCGCCAAGCACCGCTACGGCGACGATGCGCTCAAGGGGAAGACGGTGGCGATTCAGGGCTGCGGCCACGTCGGCTATTACCTGGCCGATCTTCTATATAAGGAAGGGGCGCAGATGATCGCGACCGACATCGATGCCGCCAAGCTCAAGGCCGTAGTGGACGACTTCCGTGCCACGGCGGTCAGCGCGGAGCAGATTTACAGCGTCGAGGCCAACATCTTCGCGCCGTGCGCGCTGGGCGGGATCATCAACGATCAGACGATTCACGAGCTCAAGGTCGACATCGTGGCGGGCGGCGCGAACAATCAGCTCGCCGAGGAGCGGCATGGCGACATGCTGGAGGAGAAGGAGATCACCTACGCGCCCGACTACGTCATCAACGCCGGCGGGTTGGTGAATGTGAACGCCGAGCTCGAGGGCTGGACGATGGAGCGCGCGCGGAACAAGGCGGGCGAGATCTACGACACGATTCTCATGGTGTTCGACATTGCCAGTGAGGAGAGCATGCCGAGCTATCGGGCGGCGGATCGCCTGGCGGAGCGGCGGATTGCTGCGATCGCAAAGGTGCGGCAGAACTTTGTCTGAACTGCTGGTGTCAGGTGTCGGGTGCCTGGTGTCAGGTGACTCCCATGCCTGAAAAGATCTATGTGGGTGCAGACCATGTAGGCTTCAATCTCAAAAACCGGCTCGTCGACGAGCTGAAGAAGCTTGGATATGAGCCCATCGACGTCGGGCCGAAGAAGCTGGACCCGGCGGATGACTATCCCGATTATGCCAAGCCCGTCGCCAAGGCGGTGAGCAGCGGGGAAGTGCAGCGCGGAGTGCTCACCTGTGGTACAGGATTGGGCATGTCGTATACAGCGAACCGCTTTCCGCGGGTGCGGGCAGCGCTGGCGTGGAACGAGCAAGTGGCGGAGTTGTCGCGAGAACACGGCAATTCCAATCTCCTGGTGCTCCCGGCACAGTTTGTGACAGAGGAGCAGGGGATCGGTATCCTGCACAAGTGGCTCGACACCAACTTTGAAGGCGGCCGGCATCAGCGGCGCGTGGAGAAAATCGAAAAGTGACTGACCGCCAAGCGCCGTTGTCCGACGTCGATCCGAAGATTGCCGCGCTCATCAAGCTGGAAGTCGCGCGGCAGGAGCATGGGTTAGAGCTCATCGCCAGCGAAAACTTCGTCTCGATCGCCGTGCTCGAGGCCATGGGCACCGCGCTCACCAACAAATACGCCGAGGGGCTGCCGGGGAAGCGCTATTACGGCGGCTGCGAGGTGGTCGATCAGGTCGAGCAGCTTGCGATCGATCGGGCCAAGCAGCTGTTCGGCGCCGAGCATGCGAATGTGCAGCCGCATTCGGGGGCGCAGGCGAACATGGCGGCCTATCTCGCCGTCGCCAAGTTCGGCGACACGCTACTCGGCCTGGCGCTGCCGCATGGCGGGCATTTGACGCACGGCTCGCCCGTCAATTTCTCCGGCACGCTGTTCAAGGCGACCGCGTATCACGTGCGCGAGGAGACCGGGCGGATCGATTACGATCAAGTCCGGGAAGTGGCCAAGAAAGAGAAGCCACGCATCATCATCGGCGGCGGCAGCGCGTACGCGCGGATCGTCGATTTCCCGGCGCTACGGTCGATCGCCGATGAAGTCGACGCCGTGCTCGTCGTCGACATGGCGCATTTCGCCGGGCTCGTGGCGGGCGGCGTGTACCCGTCGCCCGTGCCCCACGCGCAGATTGTCACCACCACGACCCATAAGACGCTGCGCGGCCCGCGCGGCGGGATGATTCTCTGCAACACCGAGCTGGCGAAGGCGGTGGACAAGCAGGTTTTTCCGGGAACGCAGGGCGGGCCGCTCGAGCATGTGATCGCCGCGAAGGCTGTAGCACTACTTGAAGCGTCGCAGCCCGACTTCAAGCAGTACGCGAAGGACGTGGTGGCGAACGCGCAGGCGCTCGCCAACCGGTTGATCTCGCTCGGTTATGCGATCGTGTCGGGTGGGACGGACAGCCATCTGATGCTCGTCGACCTGCGCAAGAAGAACATCACGGGCAAGGATGCCGAGATCCTGCTCGACCGGGCCGCGATCACGGTGAACAAGAACACGATTCCGGGCGATCCGCAGAGTCCGTTTGTGACGAGCGGGATTCGGCTCGGCACGCCTGCTGTGACCACACGCGGCTTTGGCGTCCAGGAGATGGAGCGGGTGGCGGAGCTGATTGATACGGTGTTGACGATGCGCGATGAGGCGACGGTGGCGAGGGTGAAGCAAGAGGTGCGGGAGTTGGTGGAGGAGTTTCCGTTGTATGCGAAGGGGGTGGGGGTGGGGTGAGGTTGCAGATCTCACCCGATCAGAGAGCATGCTAGGGCGTGCGAGAGATGTGTCCTAAACCGACTGTCTTCGTCGCATCCTCTGTAGAGGGCCTCGAGATTGCAGAGGCCATACATTGCAATCTCGAATACAGCGCCGAAGTGACTCCTTGGTCAACAGGTATTTTCTCGCTTTCCCGTTCTGCACTCGAGAGTCTATTGGAATCGGCGGAACGCTTCGATTTCGCGGTGTTTGTATTGACCGCTGATGATGTGGCGACCATCCGCGGAGCATCCGTTAGTATTGCTAGAGACAACGTCATTTTTGAACTTGGCCTGTTCATTGGCAAGCTGGGGAAGAACCGCTGCTTCTTTGTCATTCCTCGTGGCGGGGATGCTCTTCATCTGCCCACAGACCTGGTCGGTCTTACGCCCGCAACCTTTGATTCAAGTCGCTCCGACCGGAACTGGCAAGCTGCGCTCGTACCCGCATGTTTCCAGATCAAGGCCGCGATCCGAGATCTGGGAGCTCGGACAAGAGCACGAGATGTGATTCCTTCAACCCCGCTCTCGACGGCCTTGCTAACCATCCCAGATTCACTGGTGGTCGATCAGCAGTTGGTAGCAGCTTCGGATTTGAGTGCGCTGATTAACGAGGGGGCACTCCTTGTCGGCCAAACCTTTACTGCGGACCGCGGCGGCCTCCTGGTTGGGATAAGCATAGACGTTCATTCCAAACGCATGCTGAATCCCGATCGGCTCCTTCCTTCTTACTCATTGAAAGTTGCGATTCATGACGTATTGAATGGCTTTCCGGCAGCCAAGCTCACTGAGGTGGTGTTGGGGACAGATCATTCTCTCATTCACGAGTTCATTGGGCTTCCGAGCCAGATTGTCCAAGTTGCAAAGCGTCCATACGCGATTGTCGCATCCTATATTGATGCCCCCGCTCGCGGTGGCAACCAGTGGTTGGGTAATTGGAATGGCTGTAG
>DATLXS010000229.1:0-8383 GCA_035575675.1 Gemmatimonadales bacterium | reverse complement strand
CAGCAGCGCGTAGAGGCGGACGCGATGCTGAATCGTGACGTCGGCGGAAAGGCTAAGCCCGTGATCCGGGAACGGCTGCCCGAGGAATACGGGCGCACCGCTGAGCGTCACTTCGCTCGTGTCCACGATGCCGTCCTTGTTGGCGTCGCGCCACGAATACGGTGTCATGAAGTAACTGCCCAGCGCATAGCCCGGCTGATGACGCTGCGACGCGCCGCCGAGTCCAAAGATGATGGGCGAGATACCAGGCCCCAGCTCGATGAGCCGATTGCGGTTGCCCCAGGCACCCACGGTCAGATTGACCTCGACCTTCTCACGGCGCACGGGCGTGATATTCGCGGAGATCTCGACGCCCTTGTTCGACACTCGTCCGAGATTCTCGAACTGCGTCGTCGGGCCACCGAGGCTGGGCGCGAGCGTGACCGCGATGAGCGCGTCACGCGACGACTTGTCGTAATAGGCGACGTCCACATGAGCGACATCGCGGAATAGTCCCGCCTCGAAGCCCAGCTCGACCTCGCGGGTACGCTCCGGCTTCAACGTGCGGTTGCCGAGATTGCCGACGGTGAACCCCGGCACGTCGACATTGTTGACGACGACGGGTGTCGGACTGAAGTATTCGACGCCGTCCAGCGGTCCCGGATGGACACCGGATTGGCCCCACGCTGCCCGCAAGCGCAGGGTGTTGACCACGTCGCTCCGTGGGAAGAACGGCTCCTCCGAGATGACCCATGACGTCGAGAGCTTCGGGTATATGATGTTCCCGAACTTGATGCCGAACGCCGAGTTCTTGTCGCTGCGCACCGCGCCGTCGATGAAGATCCGGTTCTTGATCGCGACGCGCTCATCGAGATACTTCCCCAGGGTCGCGACGGGCTGTGTCGTCTCGCTGTCGGCGGGGATGACGCCGCCGCCGAGCGAGCCGGTGCCGGCGGTCTGGTTCTGACGGCTGGCGAGCACGCCATGGAAGAGGTTGCGGTAGTACTGGAAGCCAGCGGTGGTGGTCGAGTTGATCGATGGCGTCAGGACGAATGAAGCCGTGGCATTGACGCTCGCGGTCCAGTTGTAGATCTGGAACGGATTGGCCGCCCGGCTGCCTGCATTCGAAGTCGAGCTGAACGACGCCGGAATGGCTCCCGGCACGAACGTCTTGTGATCGAATCGGCTCGTGAAGTCCACGCCCAGGGCGCCATTGAAGGTCAGCCAGTCCTTGGGCCGATAGGTCGGGAGGATGCTGCCTGTAAAGCGATCGATCTGCTGGAACGTGCGGATCGAAGCGCTTTGGTGTGGCGTGAGGAAGCCATAGCCCTGGTTGATGGTATCGGCGCGACCGAGGAAGCCGCTCGAGAGCACGCCGAGGGAGTTGTTGTCGTTTTCCGGCAGCCGCAGCGTGGTCGTCGTGTAGCCCCCGCGCGCGAGCGCGTCGAATTTGGCGCCGACGAATTGATGGACATTGAGCAAGAAGCTGGTCTGGCGGTTCTTGTTGACGGCGTACACGCCCTGCTCGTCATTGAAGTGGCCCGCCAGGTAATACGTCATCTGATCGGTGCCGCCGGATGCGGCCAGGCCGTATTGACGGCGATGACCGGTGCGGAAGGGACTGTTGGTCTCCAGGGGATTGAAGCTCAACAATCGCGTCTGCACGCACGGCGTTGTCGCACGCACCGTCGAGATCAATGTGCACGTGGAATCGAGCGCGTCGAGACCGCGGTAATTCGCCGGATATGTCGTGATATCGTTCAGAATACCGCCCTCGGCGTACGAGTCCCACCGCGTCGGGCCAACCTTCCCTTGTTTGGTCTGTAGCTGAATCACGCCATTCGCGGCGTCGGTACCATACAAGACGTTCGCTGAGGGTCCGCCCGCGATCTGCACACGCTCGAGATCGCTGGGATCGATGTCGTTGAGCCGCGACGGCGTCTGTCCCCCGACACCAACGGAAATGGAGCTCGCGCCGTTCTCGACTCGAATCCCGTCCACATAGATCACCGGCTCATTGGAGAGCGATAGGCTGTTGGAACCACGGATCCGCACGCGCGTCCCTGTGCCGCTCGTGCCACCGGAGTTCTGGATCAGCAGGCCCGGAGCCCGGCCGCTCAGTGCGTCGGCAAGACTCGTCGGCGCCCCCTTCGAGATGACGTCGGCCGGATCGACCGTGTGCACCGCGTTGCCCTGCTCGCGCTGCATCGCGTTACCCGTGGCGGTGACGACGACCGCCTCAAGGCCGACCGGCGCGGCGGCGAGCTGAAGTTCAACAGTCGTTGCCTGGCCGGCGGTGGCAGTTATGCTCTGCACAGCCACGCGGTAGCCAATGAATTTTGCCCGCAATGTCACCGACCCCGGCGGGACGTTTGCAATGTGAAAACGCCCTTCCCGGTCGGTCACCGCTCGAATGGTCGTGCCCGCGATGAGCACCTCGGCGGAAATCAGTGGCTGGTGGGAGGCCGAATCCACGACCCGCCCATCAACGGTTGCCTGCTGCGCGGCCCCCGGCCTCGCGCATAGCGCGAGCAGCGCGAGCGTGACGGGCATGACTGTTCTCGAAATCGCAAATCGCATATTCCCCTTCCTTATTGTTTGAAGGAATGGACCTGGAAACGCGATCGTCCGGTCCGAAGACCGGGAGCGGCTTGCAGAAACGACTGCTATCGGCCGCTAGCGACTACATCGACCGGGAATAATGATGTTGCGCTGGAGGTGAAGAACGCAGCGAACGGAAATTTGATTCATGCTTCCTCCGAGTGAAGGAGAGTCGAGAATCAAACGCTCGTCCGAATAGTGAGGCACCTGTCCGAAGCCCGCAAGGGAAGCCCTAGCCGGGGACGTCCCCCGACTCACCGCAACCGGACGAGAATCACTCCGCCCCCGTGGCCGGTTCCAAACCGCGTGGTCGCTTCCTGTCCGCTCAGGTACTCCATCTCGCGGACCGTTTCCGCCACGATCGCGTCCAGCGCGCGGACGCCCCCCTGGCGCATACCATCGAGATACACAACCACCGCGCCCGCGGTGGGATCACGAACGCTGGCCCGGCCGCGCCGGCGCAGCCACTCGGGCCGCAGCCGGGCAACGATCTGGTAGGCCGTCGCAACCTGCGCACCCCGGATCTCGTGCTCCAGCAGCACGCGGCGCGACGGCGTGGGTTCGGCGGTCCGCGGTGCCGGCCCACACGCGACGGCGACGAGGCAGCCGGCGATCGCCAGACGGCGCAGATCGCTCACGTCACGGGTCGAGGTTGGTGCATTGGGTAAAGTTCGGGTTGTTGACCTCCTCGAACGGCACCGGCATCATGAGCGCGGTGCCGAAGCTCCCGCCCTTGTAGTAGGCGCCCCTCGGGTAGATGCTGTCGGCGGGATACGCGTACTGCCGCACCATCCGCCGCATGTCACCCAGCCGATGACCGGTACTGAACATCCAGAATGCGCGCTCGCGGAAGTGCGTTTTCATGCGGGACGTGTTGCTTGCGAAGGTATCCGCGATGGCGGTGAGATTTGGCCCCCGCGTGAATCCCGTCTGCGCCGTCGGGTAGAGCGCGGTGTTGATGCGCAGGGCATTGATCGCCGCGAGCCATCCGGCGGTGTTGCCGGCCTGCAGCAACGCTTCCGCCTCGATCAGCCGCGCTTCGACCCCCGTGACGATCGACACCGGCGCCGTCGAATTCCAGATCCCCTGGCGGGTGACGAACAACGGGAAGGCGCTGTCGAAAATCAGATCGGTAGCCGGATTCGCACCGGTAGCGCGCGGCAAGCGTGGGTCGTTGGCAGAGATGAAGTTAAGGCCGACCACGCCCTCGGTATCGACCATCGTGTAGCGTCGCGCGCTGTTGTTCAGTGCAAAGATCTGGTTCGTGTTGGAATTGACCGAGTGTGTGATCTGATACTTGAAGGTGTCGGGTACGCCGGCGACAGCCGCCGCCGCCGCCGGAAACTGGGCGCGATCGAGCAGGGCGCGCCCCTTCACGACACTCGCGAGCCGCGTGACTCTGCGGGCCTGGATGGAGTCCCCCGGCGGGGCCAACGCCGCCTGGGCGAGCGCCGAGTCGGCATTCTCGATCGCGAGCGCCAGCACGGAGTCGTTGCTCAGAGGCTGGCCGTAGACGATGTTCGTGCCGTCGAGGTCGCTGAGCGGCGTGCCGTTGCAGTAGTTCTCTCCGATCAACGTCTCGACGTACCCCGTGAGGGCGAACATCCGTCCCACCAGAGACAGCGAGTCGGGAAGGTAGTGCCGCAACGCCGTGGTCGCCGCTTTTCCCTCGAGCCGCACGCGATTCAACCGGCGATACGGATCGGCGTTGAACGTGTTCGTGGGCTCCCAAATGCGCTGATCCTGGTTGTTGCGCTGGACGAAGGTGTCACCGGAGCGCCATTCGTCCGTGACGAGCCCGGAATAGACGAAGAACGCATCCGGGCCTTGGACGCCGTTCAAGGCTTGGGCGAGCCGCAGCAGGACGCCGTTCTTGAGGGCGAGCGCCGCGGATGCCGAGTTGGCCTCGAGAATGATGTCCGGGTCCGTGGTACTCAGGATGTCGCTGCACCCCCCCAGGGGCGCACCGATCATCAGGACGAGGAACGCGAAGCTCTTGTAGCGAATCATGGGTCGATCCCCTCAAAATCCAAGGTTGACGCGCAGCGTCCAGTAGGTCGGGGGTGGCTGCGTCTGGAAGTCGCTTTGAATCCCGGTGGCTCCGGAGAAGTAATTGCTCTCCGGATCGATCCCCGAGTAATCGGTGATCAGGAACAGGTTCCGTGCCGCCAGCGTGAGGCTGGCGCGGGTCGCATGAGCGGCACGCGCCCATGCGTCCGGGAGCTGGTAGGTGGCGGAGAACTCGCGGAACCGGACGTAGTCGGCCTTTTCGATGAAGCCGTACTGGGTGCGCGCGGCGGTCTCGCGGAGCGCGACGGCCCGTGCCTGTTTCCAGAGTGGCGCGTTCGGATCGATTTCGCCCTCGCAGTTGAGACGCGACTCACAGCGGATTCGCTCGGTGCCGTTCAGCTGATAGCGCCCGCCCTTGTGGTCTAACGACGCGCTGATACGCAGCTTCCGCTTGAAGAGATCAAAGCCGCTCGTGAGCGTGATCTCCCGCGTCGGGTTGGCCGGCCCGATATATGCGGCGCTGTCGGCCACCGTGATCTCATTGGCGGTGATGACGCCGTTGCCGTCCGCGTCGCGGTACGTATAGGGTCGTTGGAACCAGGCGTCGATCGGGTACCCGACCTCTTGCCGGTTGGTGGACGCGCTCACGATCGTCGGGACGCCGAGCGCCTCGATTCTGTTACGGTTGAACGAGGCATTCATGGTCAGGTCCCAACCGAAGGTGGGACGCGTGATGACGTTCGCGAGGACGAGCAGCTCCACGCCGCGGTTGCTCACCGACCCGAGATTCTCGAACCGTGTGGCCGTCGCGCCTACCGACGGGGGAACGGGTCGGGCGATCAGGGCATCCTTCGTGAGCTTGTTGTAATAGGTGAACTCGAGGTGCACGCGGGTCGTGAACAGCGACGACTCGAACCCGAGCTCGACCTCCCGCGCGCGCTCGGGTTTCAGCGTCTCGTTCCCGATGGCGCTGAAGATGATCGAGCCCCGGTCGACGCCATCCACACTGGCCGTCGCCGGCGAGTAGAACGGAATGGCATCCGTTGACCCCGGCTGCGTCCCCGAAGCCCCGAGTGCTCCGCGCACCCGCAGATCCGACAACCAGCTCAGCGTCGGGAAGAATGGCTCTTCCGAAACCACCCACGACACCCCGAATTTCGGGTAGTAGACCGCGCGGAAATTCTTGCCGAATGCGCTGTTGTCGTCCCCCCGCAGCGCGGCGGTCACGTACAGGCGTTCCCGGAACGTGAACTGTTCCTCGATGAAGGCCCCGAGCGTCTTCGCAATCGTCGTGGCCTCGTCGGCCTGGAGGATCGAGCCCGCCGAAACCGTCGTCGCGCCCGGAGGCAGCTCGTAGCCACCGAACGCGCCATTGCGGGCGAAGCGATTCTCAAAGAATTGCAAGCCGACCGTGGTCTTGCCCCGGACCGCCGGCGTCAGCCCGTAACTCGCCGCCGCATTGGCCTCCAACGTGTAGCTGAAGAAGCCCGTGCGATTGTCCTGCTTGTATCCGAGCGTCGAAGCCCCGAGACTGCCCGCGAACGTCGTGCACTGGTCTCGACGGCAGAGGTCGGAATCCTCGCGACCCGTGTAGTCCACGCCTCCGGTCAATCGGCTGGAGAGCCACGAGCGAGGACGCCAATTGCTCGTGATGCTGCCGATAAAGCGGTTGATGTCCTGCCGCACCGTCTCCGAGAAGAACTGGTCGGGCGTGTACAACCGATACCCGAAGCGGCCGTTGTCTTTGTTGCCCGGACCGCCGAATGCGTTGGACAGGAGTCCCGTCGTATTGTTGTCGGTTTGTGGCAGGCGCTGGGTGCTCGAGATGAAGCCGGTGCTGACGGCAACGTCCAGGTTCTGATTCAGGGTCGCCTGGATGTTCGCTCGCACGCTCGCCCGCTGGAGCGCGTTGGGCCGGTACTGCTCGTAGGGCACCTCGCCGATCTGGCGTGCGGTCACGACCCGCTGGTAGGCGAACGGCGGCATCCGCAGGACGCCCAGCTCCTTCTCGAACTCGCCCGCAATGAAGTAGCGTGCGACATCGGAGCCGCCCGAGACCTGGAGCCCGGACTGGCCGCGCCAGCCGGTACCGTTGGGAGTCGCGTCCTTATCCGCGAACAGGTTGAATTGCGTCACGCTGTCTTGTACGCAGCGGAGCGGATCGCCCACCGCCCGCACGGTATTCGTGAGAAAACACTGCGTGCCGTTCGTCGGCAGCGAGCCGGTAGTCCAACCGCGGTACGCGATCGGATACTGATTGTAGTCCCGTATGATGCCCATCTCGTTGTACAGGGTCCAGCTGGGCTTGCCGGCGCGACCGCGTTTGGTCGTGATCACGATCACGCCGTTGGCGGCGTCCGTCCCGTAGAGCGTCGACGCCGATGGTCCCTTCACGACGTCGTATGACTCGATCTCGTCGGGGTTGATGTCGTTCACGCGGCTCGGGTTGGTGCCGCCGATGCCGATGCTCGACGAGTTGACGCTCGACTCCATCCGGATGCCATCGATGTAATAGATCGGCTCGTTGCTGAGCGACAGGCTGTTGGTACCACGGATCCGGACCCGCGCGCCGCCGCCGGTAATCGCGCTCGGCAGCACCTCGACGCCGGGCACGCGCGCGCCCAGCAGATCGTTCATGTTGGCGATTGGGCCGTTCTGCACGACGGTAGCCGCGCTTACGGTACTGACGGCGTTGGCCACTTCGCGCTTCGCCTGCTCTCCGGTGGCGGTGACGACGATCTCGTCGAGCGAGTACGGTTGCAGTTTGAGACCGACGTCGTGTGTCGTGGTCTGACCATCAGCGACTGCAACGCTGGGCGTGGCGGCCGCGTAGCCGATGGCACTCACGCGCAGCGTCACCGTCCCCGCGGGAATCCGGGACAGCGTGTAGCGGCCCTCGGCGTTGGTCTGGGTGAGGAACGTGGTGCCGACCACCCCCACCTTCGCTCCGGAAATGGGTTGGCCCGAGGTCTGGTCGGTCACCGTTCCGCTGATCGTGCCCTGCTGGGCTGACGCGATCGCCGGCACCGCCAATACGGCCGCGACGAGCACTGCCCAGCGGGAAAACTGGACGCATAGATCCTTCATGGGGTCACCTCTTTTGTTGAGACGGACCAGTATGACGTCGAACAATGCATCTCGACGACGCGCGTCAGTTCTACCGACTACATCGACCGGGGATGATGATGTTGCGCTGGAGGTGAAGAACGCAGCGAACGGAAATCTGATCCATGCTGCCTCCGGGATGATGGTGCCCATTCGTATTCTCACCGCCGTGGGAGAACCTCGCAAGGGATTCCACAGGAGCTTGACAGTCGGAGTCGCGGGGGCGAGCCTCAATCCATGCGTCTGCCTGCCGTTCTGGTTGCATCTGCTGCCCTGCTGGGAGGCTGCGCGCCCCGACGTGGGGTATCGGCGGCGGCGGTGGTTCCTTCGACGGAGGACTGGAGCTTGACCGTGGTCAACCATCATTGGCTCGACGTCTCTGTTACGGTACTGCATGACGGCGGGCGGAGCCGCCTTGGCACCGTCTCGGCGACGGGGCAGGAGACCTATACGCTGCCGTTCAGGATGATCGACGCCGGTCGCACGGTCCGGTTCGAGGGTAATCCGGTAGGCGCGAACGGCAATGTCACAACCGAAGCGATCACGGTGCGTGGCGGGGGGCATGTCGAATGGACGTTGGAATCGGGACTCGAGCGGTCGACGGTGGCCGTATGGTGACGCGGCGGAGGGGCCTCTGGGCGGCAGCGACGCTTGGCTCGCTCGCGCTCCTGGGCTGTTTCGACAAGAT
>DATLXS010000228.1:0-2614 GCA_035575675.1 Gemmatimonadales bacterium | reverse complement strand
CGTGATCGCCCTGGCGATCGGTTGTGTCCTGGGGATCGCGGCGGAACGGGTTGCGGAGATGTTGGGCCGGATGCGTGTCGTGCCGGCAATGTCGAACCGGTAGCCGGGTCACCTTGGCGAGGCGGTGAGATGGAGGGGCGCAGCATGCTGCGCCCCTCCATTTTTCTTCCGGCAGTTCACTTGCCCCAACTGCCTCAAAAAACCAAACCCGGAGCCATTCATGCGCTCCGGGTTGGCGAGGTCGGGCAGAGTGGCCGTCGACACTCACACCGCGACCTTCTCTTTTCCGTCCGGAAATGTAAGCGAGTCTGTGCTGGGACTGTGTCAGAGAACCGTCCAGTCGAGTTGGGAAACTGTTGCCGGTTCCGCGTCGAAGTGGGATTGTTCAAACGATGACTCGTTTCCGGGTGAGACGCGGCGCCGTCGTCGGCGTGCTGCTGGTACTCGCGTTCGCGGTGGCAGCCGCGCTCGCGGTCCAGGCGTACGAGACGGCGCGCTACCACCGCGCTCAAGCGGATCGCGTGTTGCGCGATTACGCGTCACTCGCGGCCGCACGCGTCGCGCAGCGCAGCGCCATCGAGATTTTCTACGCCGTCAAACCGCCGCTGCAAGCGATTCAGCACGCCCATGAGATGGCGCCGCACAAACCGCTTCCCCGCCCGGCGGACCTGCATTTTGACGTCATGGAGCACGAGTTCTCAATCGCTCCATACATCCGCTTCACGTTCCGAATGGACCTGGCAACGGGGCAGCTCCAGACATCCGGGCACACCGTCCCGCCCGGAGTCCGAAAGTGGTTGATCGATACGCTCCCCGTGCACACGCGCACGGTCTATGACTCCTCGTGGCACATGGGAAGCATTCTGGGACAGCCGGGCTGGGACCGTCGCTACGTCGTGTACACCGTGCTGCGCGATTCTCAGGGATCGCTGCGGACCGCACTGGGGTTCGAAACCAAGCCGGCCGCGCTGCGGCCGCTCGTCGTCCACGCAACGGAGAAATTTCCGCTGCTGCCACGACCCCTGACGGGTGGGGTCGAGTACGATTCGATGGGCTCCATCATCATCACCGACCGGTTTGGAACCGAGATCTATCGCTCCGCCGCGCAGTACACGTCACCGTTCACCGCGCGCGACACGATCGGCACCGACATGGGGGACCTCTACGCCCAGGCGACGCTGCGTGGAGCGGTCGCCGATAAGCTGATCATCGGTGGCTTGCCGAAGTCCCGCCTCTCGCTGATCCTCAGCCTGCTGGGACTGACGGCCGTGTTGATCGGCACGGCGCTCTTCCAGTTACGGCGCGAATCTCAGCTCACCCGGCTCCGCACCGATTTCATCTCCGGCGTCTCGCACGAGCTGCGCACGCCGTTGGCACAGATCCGGATGTTTTCCGAGACGCTGACGTTGGGTCGCGTGCGCTCCGACGAAGAGCGGCGCCGCTCGCTGGCGATCATCGATCAGGAGGCCAGGCGGCTGACGCACCTCGTCGAGAACCTGTTGCACTTCTCGCGCTCGGAGCGGCAGACCTCGCACATCACACCGGAACCGACCGCGCTGGGTCCGCTGGTCCAGGAGGTGATCGACGGCTTTGCCCCGCTCGCCGCCGCCCGCGGGGCGACGCTCTCCGCGGCGATCCCGGAAGATCTCGTCGTCACCGCCGATCCGGGCGCGGTGCGCCAGATGCTGTTGAATCTGCTCGACAACGCGGTGAAGTACGGACCCACGGGTCAAGACGTGCGCATCGGCGCGACCCGTGAAACCGGCGTCGCCAAGTTGTGGGTGGACGACGGCGGACCGGGCATTCCCCGGGCCGACCGCGAGCGCGTGTGGGAGCGGTTCTGGCGGCTGGAACGCGACCGTGAGTCGGCGGTCGCGGGCAGCGGCATCGGCCTCGCGGTCGTGCGGGAGCTGGCGACCCTGCATCACGGGCGCGCGTGGATCGATGAAAACGGCCCCGCGGTCGGGGGAGGAACACGCTTCGTCATCGAGCTGCCCGTATGAGCTCGAGTCCTCCGATGACTCATCAAAAACGGATCCTCGTGATCGAGGACAACCCCGACCTCGCGTACGGGCTGCGCAACAACCTCGAGATCGAGGGTTACGAGGTCGAAGTCGCCAAGGATGGTGCCCGCGGCCTGACGCGCGCCAAGACGTCCAAGCCCGATCTGATCGTCCTCGACTTGATGCTGCCCGGGATGGACGGCTTCCGCGTCCTGCGCGCGCTGCGCGAAGAAGGCCACGGGATGCCGGTCCTCATCCTGACCGCACGGGGCGAAGAGGCCGACAAAGTTCGCGGCCTGCGGCTCGGCGCGGACGACTACGTCACGAAGCCGTTCGGCGTGCTCGAGCTTCTGGCGCGGATCGAGGCATTGCTGCGCCGCGTCGTCGAGCCGCGCAAGAATGGCGGGCCCCCGGCCCCGCCCTTCGACAAGTTCGGTGAGATCGAGGTGCTCACGCCGTCGCGGACCGTGTTGCGGGACAGCGCGCCCGTCGCGTTGACGCCCAAGGAGTACGACCTGTTGCTCGCCTTGATCCGGCGCGACGGGGCATGCATCACCCGTTCCGAGCTGCTGGTCGAAGTCTGGGGCTACAGCGCCGAAGTGATGAGCCGG
>DATLXS010000227.1:0-4769 GCA_035575675.1 Gemmatimonadales bacterium | reverse complement strand
ACCAGCTGCAACAGACGGACAACGTCGAGCTCGCGCAACGCGCGCTGCGCACCAGCTGGAATGAATGGACGCCGACCTGGGGCATCACGGTCCGATTCCCGGACCTCGAGCTCCGCTATCGCGGCCGGGTGACTGAGGGGGCTGGCCGCCCCGGCACCCAGTTCGTCGTGGGCGTGCGCGACCTGGCCTTGGCGAGCGGGACGATCCTCGCGGCCCCCAGCGGGCCACTGAGTCTCGTCAACGTCAATACCGCGACTCATCAAATCTCGCTGTCGCTGCCGCTCCATTGAGCCGGCGAGGAGGTCCATCATGACTATTGGTGTCAGACCGCTGTGTGCCGCGGTGCTCCTCTTCGCCGCCGCATGCGACGAGACGCCGCCGACCGCGACGTTTCCGGAATCGATCGACGCAGCGCTGCGGCGCAGCATCGGCCCATGGGGTGTGGTGCCGATCGCGCCCATGCCGCAGCAGAACCCCGCCCTCATCGCGCTCGGCCGCGCCCTGATGTTCGACAAGATTCTGAGCGGCAACCGCGATATCTCGTGCGCAACCTGTCATGAACCCGCGCTGCACGCCACGGATGGGTTGGCGCTCGCGATCGGCACTGGGGGGATCGGCACCGGAGCATCCCGGACGCTCGGGCCGGGGCGCAGCTTTGTGCCGCGCAACGCGCCGACGCTGCTCAACAGCGGGCTGGGGTTACAGTACATGTTTTGGGACGGACGGCTCAGCCGCTTTGGTCCGCCGGTGCCCGACCTCAACGTGCCCCTGGACCAGACCACTGTTCTCTCGGCACAGGCGATGCTTCCGGTGCTGAATCGGCGCGAGATGCGTGGTGAAGTGGGCGACACCGACGTCTTCGGGAATCCGAACGAGCTCGCGCAGATCTCCGACGATCAGCCCGCGCAAATCTGGCAGGCCATCATGCAGCGGCTCCTGGCCATTCCCGAGTACGTCTCGCTGTTCCGGGCGGCCTATCCGGACGTGCCTCCGCTCGCGCTGTCGTTCAACCAGGCCGCGAAGGCCATCGCGGTATTCCAGATGGCGGAGCTGACGAAGACGGATTCGCCGTTCGACCGGTACCTGCGTCACGACGACGGCGCACTCAGCCTTGAAGAGAAGCGGGGCGGCGTCCTGTTTTTCACGACGGCGCGCTGTGCGTCGTGCCACGCCGGCCCGTTCCTCGGCGGGCAGTCGTTCTCCAACAGCGGGGCCCCCCAGCTTGGGCCCGGCGTGGGGCAGGCCGCGCCCCTCGACCTCGGCCGCGGCGAGCTGCCCAACAACGCGTTCTACAAGTTCGCGTTCCGCGTTCCGCCGCTGCGCAACGTCGAGCTCACGGCGCCGTACTTTCACGACGGCACGCTCCCGACGCTCGAGTCCGTGGTCGCGCACTATAACGATGTGTCGACGTCGTTGCGGGCATTCGACCCCGCGACGCTGCCGGCGGCGGTGCAGGGCAGCTACCACGGCGATCCGGGGACGATCGACGCCATCCTGGGCACGCTGGATCTCCAGTTGCGGACGCCTCTGAATTTGACGGAGACCGAGCGGCGCGAGCTGGTCGCGTTCCTCAAGTCGCTCACCGATCCGGCGGCCCGCGACCTGTCGGGAATCGTGCCGGTCGCGGTGCCAAGCGGATTGCCAGTGTTTTAGAACCCTTCAGTCAGACTGAACCGCACCATCCAGTTCTTCTGTGGCCGGTCGAACGGGCGCACGATATCCATCTGACCGATTGCGTATCCCAGCAGATTCATCCGGAGCGCGAGTCCCGCGCTGCGCACGAGCTTGCGCGGGCCGTCGGGACCGTTCCCGCCGAACAGCTGCGCACCGTCCGTGGAGGTCCACGCGACGCCCGCGTCATAGAAGATCCCCGCTTCCACCGGGAGGATACCATAATAGCTGCCGCCCTTGCCGAGCAGGCTGCCCAGCAGGCCGAACGGCGGGAACCGCAGCTCGGCGCTGCCGACGACGATCCGACTGCCCCAGAGCTGATCGAACACGGGGCAGGGAGAGGTCGTGGTTGCGTTTACGCATTCGCTGACGTTGAAGCTGTTGTAATCATAGCCACGGACCAGGCTCGAGTAGCCAATGAACAGCGGATACAGTCGCTGGTCCTCCGCGTCCCGACCGTAGCGGCCGATGTGGAGCACGCGGGCGGCGATTGTGAAAGGGCGCGCCGGCATCACGTATTTGCGATAATCCGCGAGTGCGGTAGTGAACCGCAGGTCGCCGGCGGTCTGATCGACTTCGAGGCGCCAGCGGTCGCCGAGAATCGGGCTGGTCGCGCCGAAGAATGAGTTGTCGTGCACCAGCGCGGCGTTGCCGGACGCGAACGTCACGCCGGGGGGCACCGGGAGGTTCTGCTTGACGTCGTACACGATCTGGAAGGTGCTCGGATTGTACGCAGTCGTTCTGACCTCATGGGCGTAGGTGATTTGCTGAACGCCGGTAGAGAACTCGACACGTTCCGAGCGGTTGAACGGATACGACACAATGCCGCTGATCTCACGGTTGGTCTGCTTCAGGCGCTCGATCTGCTCGACGTAGTTGCCCGAGCCGTCGGTGCCTTGGGAGGGGTACAGGGCGATGTAGGGGATCTGCTGCGCCCCGACCACCCAGTTGAGGCGCGACGAGCGATTGCCATACGCCACGAGGGCCGCAAAATCGGAGATGCGCCCCTGGAATTGCGCCATCGTCACGAGGTTGTGATTGCCGAGCATGTCGCTCCAGAAGAGCGTGACGCCCCCGCCGACGTACGTGCCGAAGCGGTCCGCCGCGATCGCCAGGCTGGGTTGGGAAACAAAATCGAGCGACAGCTTGGGATGGTACGCCTTCGTCGACGCGGCGAGGGAGACGGCCGCCTCCGTCGGCAGCCCCGGGCCGGGATCTTTGATCACTGATGAGATGCCGGTCCCGATCTCGGCGCGGTCCAGGGGCGGCAGCTCAGCAGCGGCCTTCGGCAGCTCAGTGATGGGGCCACCTTCGAGCGCGCGCAGATCGTCGATCGCCTGGACCGCGTAGCCGCCGCCCGTATACACGGTGAACACGGCGCGCGGCGCCTTCGTGGCGACGCTGAGCGCCGGACTCAGCGACGTGATGCCGCTGACGCCCGTGAAGACGTTCGTCACCTGCGCGATGGCGCCGCTCTGGAGCGACATGCGGAACACGTTGGTGATGCCGCCGGGATCCCCGAGGAAATAGAGGCTCTTCCCGTCCGGACTCCACTGGGGATTGATGTGCTTGGCGTGCTCCAGATGGGGCAGCTGCCGGATCTGGCCGCCGGGACGCGCATCTATGACCGCGAGCTGATAGTCGCCGTAGGACAATTGCGCGAGCGAGGTGGTGAAGCGATCCGTGACGAACGCAATCTGCGATCCATCCGGTGACCACGCCGGCTCGAGATCAGCATACAGGTCGTCGGTCAGACGCTGCAGCTGGCCGCTCTCGATATCGTACGTAAAGAGATCGGTGACTCCTCCCACTTGCGCGCTGAATGCGATGACTTTTCCGTCGGGCGACCACGTTGGATTGAAGATCTCCCCGAGGGACGGGAACTTGATTTCCTTGATCAGATCGCCGTTGCTGCCTTTGACGATGCGCAGCGCCGGCACGCCCGTGACCACGCCGCCGAACACGAAGCGGCTGCCGTCGGCATCCCACGCCCCCGCCGAGTTGATGAACTGCATGCTCTCGAGGTGCGGATCGCGAGTCGAGGAGACGAGCTTGCGGATCGTCTTCCCGTTGTCCGCGTTCGCGAGGTACATGTCGATCGAGAAGAGCCCGGCATCCGAGAAGTAGACCATGCGCGAGCCGTCGGGACTCACCGCCGGCGCGATGTTGTAGTGTTGCTGTTTGCCCGGGGCCACGAGCGAGCGTGCGCCAAGCGTCGTCACCGGGGTGAGGCGCATCTGCTCGGCGTGGGAGCGATCGGCGGGCAGGGTAACGCCGGTCGCCACCGCCACCGGCTGCGCCGCGTCCGTCAGTGCCCGATGCCAATCGGCGACGAGGCTGTCCGCGGGCCGGTGCGTCATCTGCTCCAGGGCCAGCTGGACATTGCCGCTGCGTCCGGCGGAGCGCAGCAGCGCGCCGACGATGTCATCGCCGTACGTGCCGCCCAGATACGACCAGAACGATTGGCCCCAGCGGTACGGGAACCAGCGGGGGTTCTCGAGATCCCTGAGGTTGGGCAGCTCACCGCGGCGCACGGCGTCTCGCATCCACATCGTCGTGTTGGGATCGACGTTGCCGAGCGACACATACTCCGCCATACCCTCGATGAACCACAGCGGCACGCGGTTCAGGCCCGTCGCCAGATTGCCCCGGCCGACGCCCGTGATGTCGTATTGGAACGCGTGCGTCAGCTCGTGGCCGATAACGTGGTCGGTCTCGGCGAGCGAGGCGCCCATGGGCAGAATGATGCGGCGCTTCAAACTCTCGGTGACACCGCCGGTGCCTTCACCGGGCTGCTCGCCCAGCACATTGGTCTGCTCGAAATCGGGATGATCGGAGTAGAGAATCAACGGCTGCCGGCCGTTGAGCTGGTGGCGTAGCACCGACGATATCCTGGTGTACCACCGCTCAGCCATGCGGCCCGCTTCGGCGGCCGCCGCCGCTTCCTTATCATAGAAGTAGACGTCGAAGTGCTGGGTCTTCAGGATCTTGAAGTGGAAGTTTTCGTACTGGACCGCGTTTCGGCCGAAGTACTGTGCCCGGGCCGATGACGCAAGGAGAATCAGGGCGCCGAGGAGCAGCGTGAGGCGAGAAGTGAT
>DATLXS010000226.1:0-24016 GCA_035575675.1 Gemmatimonadales bacterium | reverse complement strand
AGACACGAGACGCCGAGAGGCCGAGCGGCTGAGGGGCTGAGGGGCTGAGGGGCTGTGAGGATAAAAGCCGAGGGGTCAGGAAGTGTTCCTGACCCCTCGCTCCGCAAAACCCCTCAGCCGCTCGGCCTCTGCGCGTCTAAGATAGCTCATCCCAGGCCATCGCTGCCGACTTATGGCAGCGATCGCACGTCATATCGTTGGTCCTGGCCTCGATGCCCTGCCGATGCCGGCACGCGGGGCAGACGGCGTAGGTCAGCGGGAAGATTCGCCCGAGTCGCTCGATGACGCGCGGCTCGCACCGCACGATCGTCCACCGCTCGGGCGGATGATAGCGAATCTCGAGGAATCGCCGGTCGACCGGCACGTTGTGCCGATTGACGTCGAGGACGACGATGTTGCTCGAGGAGATCCGAACGACGGGATACCAGGCGCCGCGACGCAGCGTGTGCGCACCGGCGGGACCGACACGCGCCCAACCCTTCACTTGAAGGCGAGTGGGCGTGACCATCCGGTGGCTGCTTTCCATGTCTGTAGACTACCTACCTGTGCAAGTGGCCGTCGTGACTGGAGTCACAGGGGACACGGTCGCTCCCGGTCAACCACACTCCGAAAAGCCGCAGACGTGACATTTAGCACATCCTTCGATAAACGCCAGCTGGGAGCCACAGTCGGGACAGGCGCCGATGAAGTCTTGCTCCGGCCGCCGCTCCCCCAGCAGCGCTTCGGTCCCCCCCCCGCCCCCCCCGCCCCCCGCGGCCCCCGCCGCCGCCGGCGCCGGGACGCCCTGGGAGGGACTGGGCGCGAGGAGGTCCTGCTGCACTCCCTGCTTGTCCTGCATCCATTTTTCGATGGCGATCCCGATCGCGTCGGGCACCGACATGACTTTGTTCGGGCCGAGGCCGACGGCACGGTCGGACGAGATGCCGCGGAGCTGCCGGTAGATCTCCGGCAGCGGCACGCCCGAGCGCAGCGCCAGCGAAATCAGCCGGCCGACCGCCTCGACGTCGGCCATCAGGGCGCCGCCCGCCTTGCCGAGCGACATGAAGACTTCGAACGGCTGGCCCTTGTCGTCCTCGGTGATGGTCACGTACATCGTACCGAGCGGTGATTCGACGCGGCGCGTCGAGCCCTTGAGCAGATCGGGACGAGACCGCTTGGCGCGGCGCTGCAAGTTCTCCGCCTCGACGTCGTGCAGCCGTTCCTTGGTCAGGTGCAGCTCGGTCTCGAGCTCGGCAATCCGGCTGAGGGCTTCGACCGGGGCAGCCGCCTCCTGCACCTTCTTGGCGGTCGAGCCGGTCGACAGCACCTGATTCTCGCGCGCCCCGTCGCGATACACCGTCACGCCCTTGCAGCCGAGCTGAAACGCGTAGCGGTAGATCTGTTCGACGTACTGCTCGGTCGCGTTGTTCGCAAAGTTGCAGGTCTTGGAAATCGCCGAGTCCGTGAACTCCTGGAAGGCGCCCTGCATCTGGATGTGCCACTCGGGCGTGACGTCGTGCGCGGTCACGAAGACGCGTTGCCACTTCTCCGGCACCGCATCGAAGTGGATGTGCCCCGCCTCGGCGATCTGCTTCATCAGGTCTTCGGAGTACCAGCCTTCGCGCCTGGCGATCGCCACGAAGTCTTCGTTCACGTCGGGCATGAGCACGCCCGCCTGATTGCGCATGAACGCGACCGCGAAGAGCGGCTCGATGCCTGACGAGCAGCCGGCGATGATGGAAATGGTGCCGGTCGGCGCGACCGTCGTGAGGTTGCAGTTGCGCAAGCGGCGCATCGGACGAATGCGCTCGCCCGTGGCGGTCCGCGCGCAGGTGGCGTCCGGCCCCCAGATCGAGCGCTCCCACTCCGCAAACGTGCCGCGCGTTGCGGCCAGCTTCTCGGACGCGACCTTCGATTCCTCGTCGATGAACTCCATCAGCGTGCGGCCGAGCGCGACGCCCGCATCGGAGTTGTACCCGATGCCCAGACGCACGAGCAGGTCGGCCCAGCCCATGATGCCGAGCCCGATGCGGCGGATGCGTTTCGCGAGGTCGTCGATCTCGGCGAGCGGGTACCGGTTCGCGTCGATGACGTTGTCGAGGAAATGCGTGCAGAGGTGGACGGCGGTGCGCAGGCTCTCCCAATCCACATCGCCGTTCTTGACGAACAGGCCGACGTTGATCGACCCGAGGTTGCACACGTCGTAGGGGAGCAAGGGCTGCTCACCGCACGGATTGGTCGCCTCGTAACTGCCAAGGTGGGGAACCGGGTTGTAATGGTTGGCGCGATCGATGTAGAACACGCCGGGCTCGCCGGTCTTCCACGCGCCGTGCACGATCTGCTTGAAGACCTCGCGGGCGTCGAGCTGCCCGACCACCTTGCCGGTGCGTGGATGGATCAGGTCGTAGGACTGCCCCGCTTCCAGCGCCGTCATGAAGGCGTCGGTGACGGCGACGGAGATGTTGAAATTCGTGACCTGGGTCAGATCATCCTTACAATGGATGAAATCCATGACGTCGGGATGGTCCACGCGCAGGATGCCCATGTTGGCGCCACGGCGGGTCCCGCCCTGCTTCACGACGTCGGTCGAGGCATCATACAGCTTCATGAACGACACGGGCCCGGACGCAACGCCCATGGTCGAGCGCACGACGTCGTTCTTGGGGCGCAGCCGTGAGAAGGAGAAGCCGGTCCCGCCGCCCGACTGATGCACCAGGGCCATCGCCCGCAGCGTGTCGTAGATGCCGGAGCGCCCGTTCGAGAGCGCGTCCTCCACCGGGAGCACGAAGCACGCCGACAGCTGGCCGAGGGGGCGGCCGGCATTCATCAGGGTGGGGGAGTTCGGCATCCACACGCGCGTCGCCATCAGCTCGAAGAATGTCTCGGCGAGGCTTTCCACAGCCCGATTCGAGGCACCATAGGTCCGATCGGGAGCGGCGATCGTGCGCGCGACGCGCCAGAACAGGTCCTCCGGGCGCTCCACCGCCTTCCCCTCGTCGTCCTTCACGAGGTAGCGGCGCTCGAGCACGGTGAGAGCGTTGGCGCTCAAATCGAGACTCTTCATGCACATCTCACGGCGTATAGAGTGAAAGAATGGAAGTTAAATGGACGTGGAGGCCCAAGGTAGGGATGCGAGGAGACCACGGCAAGACTGCAGACGCGCGTTGGCGTGCCTCACTCTCCGAGTATCAACATCACAAACTTGCTCGCTCGAGTGGAAACGTCCCGCGCCGGTGCCGCTCGGCTTCGGCAACGTAGTGCTCCCAGGTCTCTCGAATCCGCGCGCGGAGCGTGTCGTCCACCGCGCGGGTGACGCGTGCCGGCACTCCCATGACCAGCGAGCCGGGCGGCACCTGCATCCGCTCCGGCAAGACGGCCCCGGCGGCGATCACACTCCCTCTGCCCACCCGCACGTCATTGAGCAGGATGCTGCCCATCCCGATCAGGCACTCGTCCTCCACGACGCAGGCGTGGAGAATGACCCGGTGGCCCACCCCCACATGGGCACCGATGAGCGCCGACTTCCCCTCATCCACATGCACGATCGTCGCATCCTGGATGTTGGTCGCCTCGCCGATCACGATCGGGGCCATGTCGCCCCGCAGCACGGCCTGATACCACACGCTCGACCGCGGCCCCAAGGTCACGTCGCCCATGACGGCGGCACCCGGTGCGATGAACGCGGTCGGGTCGATCTTGGGTTTGTGGATTACTGGCGCACCGGTTGGAACGGCCACTGCACCCACGCCTCGGTCGGCTCGCCGTTCTTCTGCGCGGGATTCCAGCGCAGGTTCCTGGCCATGTCGAGCGCTTCGTTGTTGAACGTTTCGACGTTGGAGGGGACGAAGACGCGCGCCTCCTGCGTGGTGCCGTTCCGCGACACGCGCACGAGCAGGATGGCCTGGCGGGGGAAGACCGGTGCGTCCTGGGCCACCGGAATGAGCGTGGGGGACAGGGGCACCGGACGGGTGTCGAAGCAGATGTTGTCCTGGTTGTACGCCGGGCCGAACTTGTCGCAGGGACCGCTGTCGTCATCGCTGGTCTGCATGTCCACGCGCACGTTGTAGGTCTCACCCGGCGTGATGATGACCTGGCGGTCGTAGGTCTGATACCCGCTCGCGTGCACGGTCAGGTGGCGGACTCCAGACGCCAAGTCGAGCTGGTTGCCGCGCACCGGTTGACCGTCGATGGTGACGCGAGCGTTCTGAGGCAGGTTCTGCAGCACGAGCTTTCCCGGCGAGCCGGGCGCCGGGGGCGGTGGCTCCACCGGCCTCGAAGTCGAATCCGCAGCCTGCTTGGTGGTGTCGGTCGCGGCGAGCCGGGTGGTGTCGCGCGCGCCCGTCGAGTCGGGATTCCGGGCCCCACCGCCCGACTTCGCGAAGATCAGCCCCTGTTTGTAGGCGTAGAATCCGCCGCCGCCGAAGACCGCCCCGACGATAATCAGCCACAGCAGCAGCCCCGAGAGTGCGGAACGGTGCGGCCGTTCTCCCACGAGCGTCGCCGGCACGCCCTCCCCCACCGGCGGGCGCGTGCCCGTGGCGCGCGGCACGGGCGTCGTCGGGGCCGAGGACATCCGCACGCCGGACATCGAGGGCATCGCCATCGTCGCGTCCGTCGTAAACGAGACGGAGCGGCCGCCCTCGAGCACGCTGACCAGCTCCTCGGCGTTCTGGAAGCGCGCCGCCGGCGTCTTGGCCATCATCTTCCTGACGATTTCGAACAACTGCCGCTTCTCGGGATTCTCGAGCGCCGGGGTGGGGATCTCTTCCATGATGTGCTTGTAGCCGATGGAGAAGGAATCCTCGCCGTCGTAGGGAACGGTCCCGGTGAGGCACTGATACGCGACCACGCCGAGCGAATAGATGTCGCTGCGGCCGTCGAGCGGCTGCGCCTTAGCCTGCTCGGGACTCATGTAGTGGGGCGTGCCGATCGACATCCCCGTGCCGGTGAGCTTCCCGCCCGACGCCGCCTTGGCGATCCCGAAGTCCGTGACGACCGCGTGCCCGTGCTCGTCGAACATGATGTTGTCGGGCTTGATGTCGCGATGGACGATTTCCTTCTTATGCGCGTACGCCAGCGCGCGGGCGACATCGGCGAGGATCTTCTTGATCTCGGCGGGCGGGAGGCTGCCGCGTGCCGCCAGAATGCTGGAGAGCGGCTTGCCCCGCAGAAACTTCATGACGAAGTAGATGATGCGTCCCGATTTCCCGACACGATAAATCGGAATGATGTTCGGGTGCTCGAGCTTGGCGGAGGTGCGGGCTTCGCGCTGGAAGCGCTCGACGAATTCCTTATCGAAGGCGAGCGAGAACGGCAACACTTTGATCGCGACTTCGCGGTCGAGCTGCTTTTCTTTCGCTTTGAAGACGATCGCCATCCCGCCGCGGCCCAGCTCGTCGAGGATCTCGTACTCCTCGTTGAGCTCCTGGCGCACCATGTCGATTTCCGAGATATCGGGCGCCTCGGCGCGGACGCCCGTGGGCGTCATCGCGGTCAAGTCGAGGCCGCACGAATCGCAGAACTTCGCGGTGTCCTTATTCTGGGTGCCGCAGCGGGAGCAGTACAATCCGATCTCCGAGGGGACGGGGCTAACTTAGGGTTCGCCCGGAGTAGGGTCAACAGACTGCCCAAGTTTTTGCGCGCTGGAATCAGAAATCAGCAGCTAAAGCGGCGTACACCTGGGGATGACCGGTGGCGGGCTGCGCGACGCCGCAACGGACGCGCAATGGAAGATCGTAACTGACCGTCAGATCGCCGATCAGCTCCGCACCGAACGCACGGAGGCGGTGCAGCCGAGCGCGTTCACCGGCGTCCCACGCGTCACCCACATCGCCGAAGATCGCGAGCGCGAGTTTGTCGGCGCCCAGGGGCAGATGTCCGAGCGAGTGCCCGAGCAGCGCCAACGGCATGCGGTACTCGGCCGTGAGCGTCGCCGCGCGACGCCCGGCCAGCACGCCGCCGGCATAGCCCCGGACCGGGAACGTGCGAAATGCCCCGACCTCCCGCCCGAACCCGAACAGCAACGCACCGGACGACACACCGCCGACGCCAACGCGGTCACCGATCGGCCCGTCGAGCGCGCCGATCGCGCCGCGGAGCGCGAGCACGGGGTAGGCGAATCCGAGCCGCGGGCCCAGACGCGCATACACGTTGCCGCGCGCGCGGACCTCGTTGAGCCAGCGTGCAGTGCCCTGCTCTTCCCGGCGACGATAGAACAGTGCGGCGGTCGCGCCGTCCTGCAGCGACACCGTGAGCGGCGCGGCGACGGCGGAGCCGAACGTCAGACTTGCCGATCCGCCGACGCGATCGTGCGAGATGCAGCCCGCGCAGATGGCGGCGAGATTCGTGTCGGGAATGGAGACGTATCGCCGTCCATCATATTCGGCCGCCAGGCGCAGCGAGACGAAGCTGCGCCAGCGGTGGGCGAGCACGGTGGCGCCGATCGCCGCCTCGCGGTGCTCCGTGGACACGACGTGGCCGGTGCTGTCGGTCCCGACCGGGGACCAGTCATTGGAGAACGAGAGGTCGAGCGTCGGGTCGCCGAACGCCTGACTAAGAAGGAAGAAGGAGCCCTGCGCGCGCGCCGGCGACGCCGAGATCAGCCCCTCGGCGAAGTAAGTGTAGCGGCCAAGCACGTCCGCGCCCGCCGTGGCCGCACCGAAGAACCGGCCTGCGACCCCGGCGTTCACACCGACCGGGATCCAGAAATGCGGACGGAGCGATCCCCATGACGCGTATCCCGTCTCGCGCATCGCGACCCTCGGCGCGGAGTCGAACGGCAACGCCGCGGGCAGCGTCACCGGTCGCGGCGCGACCGCCAAGGGCGTGACGGCGCGGAGCTCCCAGCCGTCGTCGCCAAGGGTGGCGAATGCGATGCGGCCGTCGGCGAGTCGCGCGGGCGCGCGGGCGCCGCGCGGCTCCGCCGTGAGCTGCGTGACGCCGTCAGCTTCGCGCCACCGATGGATCTGCGGAAAACCTCCGGCGTCCGTGACAAACAAGACACCGTCCGGCGTCCAGACGGGATCAGAGATCGCGCTGCCGCCCGAGCCTCGCGCCAGCACCGCAATCGATTCCGGGGAACCCGCGCGCCACCGCACCAGCTCCCAGCGCCCACTCTGATTTCGCGTCGCGACGATCCAGCGGCCGTCCGCGGAGGGCACCGCCGGCCCCCAGGTCGCGTCCGCTGCGGCATAGGGAATGGTCGGGGCGTCGGTGCCGCCGGCGAGCTTCAGGGCCGACAGCACGCCGCCGCCCGCCCGAGGCTCCATGAGCCGCGCGTCCGTCGTCAGGCGTGTCCACGCGCCACGCGGGCCGGGAGCCCAGCGCCACAGATCGCTGCGTATGGTCCAGCGGCCGCTGTAGTCGAGCTGCGCGACGATCAGCGTGTCGCCAACCCAGTCGTAGCTCACCTGACCGGTGACCCGATGGGAGCGCAGCACCTCGCCACTCCGCGGATCGACCACACGCAAGCGGCGCGCGCCGCGCCAGTCGTCGTAGACGTAGGCGAGGCGCCGGCCGTCGGGTGAGACTCGTGGGACGGGTTCGGTGCGCAGCCGCCCGGCGATCAGGTCGCTGCGGCTCGTGGCCGGCACCGAGGGGGGCACGGCAGTGGCGATGGCGCGCGTCCAGCTCGCCTGGAGATCGACACCGCTGCGCCGCAGCGGCCGCCCCACCCGAAACGGTATGAGCTGGCCGGCCGTCGCTTCCGTGAAGCGCGGCACGACGGAGTCGCCGGCGGTTCGGGACAGATACTCCCAGTAGCGGCTGCCGTAGGCGTATGGCGCCAGACCATCGGGCCACCGCGTGAAGAGCAGCGCATCCCACGGCGAGCGCGCGCGGCCGTACGCCCTGTCGGCCGCCACCGCTTCGCGGTGATAGCTGCCCTCCGCGCGCCCACCCGCGGTAAACCGAGACTCGTAGTACGTCGCGAGTCCTTCGATCACCCAGGTGGGCTGATACTGATTCGGAAAGAGTCCGGGCGCGCGGCCGAACACCGATTGCAGCGTCTTCCACAGCCCGCGCGAGCGATCGAGATGAAAGACGTGCGTCAGCTCGTGCACGATCACGAGACGCTCCCAGCTGTCGTAGGTCTGCAGCGCGGGATCGGTGACCGGCGGGACGAGGAGAATGGTGAAGCGATTGGAGGGATAAATCGTCGTGAATCCGTTGGGCGTGTCGACGTCGTCCGACAGCGTCAGGTCGATGATCCCGCGCGGTGGATGCAGCTCGCTCGCGAGCAGTCTGTACGCGCGCTCGGCTTCAGCGGCCGCAACCGCAGCCCGCGCGCGTAATGCGGGGCGGAAGTGCACGCGAAAATGCTCTGTGTGGAGAGTACGCCATTGGCCGGAAGGATCGACCTGGGCGGATGCTGTGCGTGGGAAGAGGAAGATCGCCAGAAGAGTTACATGTCGGCACGACTGCACGACTGCACGAGGTAATCGTGCCGACATGCCGACGTGCCGACGTGTATTCGTCACCGCGCCATCTCCCGCAAGAACTCCTCAATGCCCCGCACAACGCCCCTCGCGTAGCGCAGTTGTCCTTCGGGGCTGGAAAGCATCGCCTCCTGCTCGGGAATCATCATGAACAGACCCTCGGTGAGCGCCGAGGGGAACCACGGATCGCGCACGAGCGCATAATCCCCGCGCCCCATTCCCAGATCTCTAACCCCGAACTCCCCAACGAGCGCCCGATCGAGCGCGCGCGCCAGGGCCGCGCTGCGCGGATGAAAGTAGTACACGCTCGTGCCGTTGTTGGTGAATGGATTCACGCCGTCGGGAAGCGCGTTGGCGTGGATCGAGACCAGCACGTCGGCGTCGTGCTCCTCGGCAAAGCGCGTGCGCGGGTAGAGATCGATGGGCAGCGAGTCAGTGCGCGTGAGCAGCACCGTCGCACCCGCGTGCTCGAGCAGCGTCTTGGCCCGCTTGGCGACGGCGAGCGTGGCGACGGGCTCCCAGAGACCGGACGGCCCGTGCGCCCCGACCGGCGGGTGGCCGGGATCGAGGACGATCGTGCGGCCCGCGAGTGGCCGTCGCGCGTCGATCACCGGTGGCCGGCGAATCTCGAGCAAGAGATCCCGCCCGCTCCAACGCGTGCGATAGCCCCACACCGGCCCTGCGAGGGACAACGTGATCGTCACCTCATCGGCCGCCGGCTGCGCGTAGCTCATGCGTGTCACATACGGATCAGTGCCGCCGTGCTGCATCCAGTTCACATCCGAGGCGACGCCGTAGAGCCGCAACGTAAGGCTCCGGTCGTCTTCTTCCACTTTATAGGGGATGCGCCCAGGCACCGGAACCCGCAACAGCAGCGACCGCGGGCCGGCCGTGAGCCGCACCGACTCGACGATGCCTCCTGGCGGCGGCGTCGCGGGGGCGAGCGGCACGACGTCCGCGGTATTCACCCACGCGATCGCTTCGCGCGAGAGCTGCAACCGCGTTTGGCCGGCCCACCGCGCCGTGGCCACGGCCGTCGTGCCGAGCGGGAAGAACCAGTTGTACGTGCCGTACGGGACCGCTTTCCCGACGGTCACACTGTCGCTCTTGCCGGTGTGCGCGGTGTCGTCGTTCAAGACCACGACGATGGGATGGGTGTGATCCAGCGTGTCCAGCACCAGCGGCCAGACGGCGCGCGCGGTGTCGGTGCCGACGATCGCCTCGAGGATCGCATCACACAGCGGTTCGGCAGGAAGCCACGCGACGTAGCGATCGGCGGCGGGCGGGAGGCGATAGGCGGTGGTGTCGGTCCCGAACGCGCGCACACCCCACGCGGGCTCTTCGGGCAACGTGTCCGGGACGAACCACACCTCGGTTCGTTTCCCTTCCATTCGCAGTCGCACGCGGGCGCCCGGCGTCGCGCGCACGGAAAGTCGGATGCCCTCCCCTGACGGAAAGGCGAGCGAGTCGGTGGGCGTGACGCTCGTCGTATCGATCCACGCGGCCGCGCCTGGTGGAGGCCGGTACGGTTGTGCAATCCGCGCGACGAACGTGGTCTCGCGCTGCTCGGCGTCCCCCCCGGCCCGCCCGGAGCGCGCGACGATCTGGAAGCGCGCCAACGAGTCACTCGGCAGCGGCAGCCAGGCGAGCCACGTGCCGGTGGCGGAAACCCGCACCGGGAATCCGTTGATCGCCAGCGCGACGTCGCCCCTTCCCTGGCCCACACTGCCGAACATGAAGGATGAGTCCTGCGCCTGAATCGGCTCGGCGGTGTCGGGATAGACGATGGTGATGTGGAGGGGCTCGCGTGCGGTGGGCTGGGATGCCGGAATTCGTGACGTCGCGCACCCCGTCGCGACGACGAGGAGCGCGACAAGCGTGGCGCGGAGGTGTCGCATGTGGCGCAAGCTAGCCTTGAGCAATAGATTGGGCCACCGAACTTTATGGCCCTTAGCGCTTGCCAATTTTGCGGCCGGCAGAACGAACCCGGTGCGCAATTCTGCTCTGATTGCGGCAAGCCGCTGACCAAGGCGGCGGCCGCACGAGCCGCAGTCGCCGCCGGCGGCGGTGGGGGCCTGGTCTCCCGCACCAGCGGCCCAGGGTCGGCCGGGGGGGCGGGGGGAGGAGGCGCCCCTGCGGATGCTCCCTGCCCTCTGTGCGGATCGATCGTCGGCGGGCACACAGGACGCGGCGGGGGGGGGGGCGAGGGGGAGGGCTCCGACCGCCGCCTCACTCCCGACCGACGCTCCGATTACTCCCTGACATTGGTTCTGGTTTCCGAGATGGCCACGGAAGTGGCGCGTTTCGAACGGAAGCACGCGACCACGACCATCGGCCGGTCCGAAGGCGACATCCGCTTCCCCGACGATCAGTTTCTCTCACCGGTCCATTCCAAGCTGTCGTGGGAGGACGGGCGGCTCGAGGTGCGGGACCTGGGTAGCCGCAACGGCACCTGGGTCTTCCTCGAAGGACCCTTTCGTCTGACCGATGGTGACCTGATCCTGATCGGATCGCAGGTCCTGCGCTTCCGCCGGCTCGGCTACCCCGGCCCGCACACCGCCGAGGCCGACGCCACGAAGCGGATGGGCAGCATGACGCCGAGCGCCGACATCGCCAGTCTCACCCAGCTGCGCACCGACGGCAGCTCGCGCGACGTCATCCAGCTCTCGCCCGGCCGCGATGTGCACATCGGGCGCGAGCGCGGGGACTGGATTTTTCCTTATGACCCGTCGATGAGCGCGCAGCACGCGACGGTGCGTTCAGAAGACGCCGATTTCGTCCTGGTGGACGACCACAGCCGCAACGGCGTCGCGATCGCGGCCCGCGGCGCGATGACGCTGCAGGACGGCTCCAAGATCATGGTCGGTGACAAGGTCCTGCGGCTGGAACTGCCCGGGGCGGCAGAGGCGCCAGGGGCAGAGTCATGAAGATCTGCCCGGTCTGTTCCACCGAATATCCCGATGACGTGAAGTTCTGCCCCAACGACGGGCAGACCCTCCGGTCGGCAGCGCCGGCCAGCGACCTCGTCGGCCAGGTCGTGGCGGATCGCTATCACGTCGTGAAAAAGCTCGGCGAAGGCGGCATGGGCCAGGTCTATCTCGCCGAGCACGTGAAGATGGGACGGCGCAGCGCCATCAAGGTGATGAACCCCTCGATGGTGCACGACCCCGACGCCGTCGCGCGCTTCAATCGCGAGGCCTCGAACGCCAGCCGCATCACGCATCCCAACGTGTGCGCGATTTACGACTTCGGCGAGACCCCGGACGGGTTGATCTATCTCGCGATGGAGTTCATCGAGGGCGAGCCGCTGACCGACTTGATCGAGCGCGAAGGGGCGCTGCCCGTGCCGCGCGCCGCGGCGATCTTCCTGCAAACCGCCGACGCGCTGCAGGCGGCCCACGATCTCGGCATCGTGCACCGCGATCTGAAGCCTGACAACATCATGTTGAGCCGGCGCAAGGGCGGCGGCGATACCGTGAAGGTCGTGGACTTCGGAATCGCGAAAGCGGTGGGCGGCGACGAGGCCGGCCAGAAAGTCACGAAGACCGGCCTGGTCGTCGGCACGCCGGAATTCATGAGCCCCGAGCAGCTGTCGGGCGACACACTCGACGGCCGCAGCGATCTCTATTCGCTGGCGCTGGTGTTGTACCGCATGCTGAGCGGCAAACTGCCGTTCGAGGCGACGTCGGTGCAGGAGACGATGATCAAGCGGTTGACCGACGAGCCGACCACGCTCGCCGCCGCGCGTCCCGATCTTTCGTTTCCCCCCGGATTGCAGCCGGTGCTCGACACCGCGCTGGCCCGCACGCCGACGGAGCGGTATCAAAGCGTCGCCAAGTTCGCGGCCGACGTGGCCGCCGTGACCGGGCGGCCGACTGCCAGTGCCGTCCCCCACACGCGCTCGATGGGGGATACAGAAGGAAAGACGCAGCTGCTCGACCCGACCGCCGGCGGTGCCACGCAGCGGATATCGGCCCAGCAGGCGGCACCGGCACAGAAGCGCTCGCTGCTCCCCGTCGTCGCCGGCGTGGTCGTGATTCTGGCCGGGGGCGGCGCCTGGGTGGCGCTCAATGGCGGCAACAAAGCGGGTGCGAATCCTCGAGATTCGACGCCGTCCGTGGTCCACGACACAGCGACAAACAGCACTGGACGCCAATCTGGAGGCACTACAACGCTGCCTGTCCGAGACTCCGGCCGGAGGCCGGCACCGCCACCAGCCCTGCCGCCGGCTCCTCCTTCCGCACCCACCGGAATCGATCCGACCAAAGCGAGCCAGATTTTGGACGCACTGATCGAGAGTCCGCCGGCCGTCGTCAAGGATTCGGCGGCGAAGGTCTACGACACGAAAGGCGTTGCGAGCTCGGATCGCGCGTTCGCGGCATGCATGGTGGCTCGCGCGTACGAAGACCTGAGGAATCACGCGACGGCACTCCAATGGGCGAATCGCGGATTGGCGTTGAACTCGCAGCTGTCCGCGTGCCGGTCCGTGATTCAGGGAGGATCGTGACGCCGATGTTCGGGCGCTCTTCCAAAGCCATCCGCGTCGAGGTCTTCGGGAAGACCGACCTCGGCCGCGCGCGCGACCACAACGAAGACCGTTTCCTCGTTGCGGATCTGACGCGGAAAGCGGCGTCCCTGCTCCCCGACGTCCGCCAACACGACATCGGCCCGCGCGGGACGCTGTTGGTGGTGGCGGATGGCATGGGCGGCGCGGCGGCGGGCGAGGTGGCGAGCGAGATGGCGACCGACACGATCTACGCGCATCTCGTGAAGACGTGGAACGACGAGGACGAGGTGACGCCGCAGCGGTTCGCCTACCGGCTGAAGGAGTCTGTCGAAGTCGCCAACGCGAGCATTCACGCCCATGCGAAAGCCCACCCCGAAGTGCGCGGCATGGGCACGACGACGACCGCGGCGGGCGTGCTGAACGATCACCTCTATCTGACGCAGGTCGGCGATAGCCGCGCGTACCTGATTCGCGGCGGCCAGGCCCATCAGATCACCAAGGATCAATCGCTGATGCAGCGGCTGGTCGAGGCGGGCGAGCTGACCGAGGAGGAAGCGGCACAGAGCGAGCGCCGCAATATCATCCTCCAGGCGCTCGGCCCCGATCCAAAGGTCAAGGTCGATCTGACCTACCAGGAGGTGCGCCGCGGCGACATCCTGGTCCTCTGCTCGGACGGCCTGTCGGGTCAGGTAAAGAAGGAAGAGATCGCCCAGGTCGTGAGCTCGACCCCCGATCTGAGCGCGGCCTGCGACAAGCTGATCGCGCTGGCCAACGAGCGCGGCGGCCCCGACAACATCACGGTCGTCATCGCGCGCTTCGACGGCGAGGGCCTGCGCGCGGCGGGCGACGCGCCGGACGACGTCGGCCATCAGGTCTACCCGCTGATCGACACTGAGACCAGCACCGAGCCGGTGCCCGTGTACAAGGGCAGCCGGCCGCCCGTGCCGAACCGCGAGTCCAGCAAGCACACGCGGGCGATCGTGCTCGCGCTGCTCGCCGTGGCCGCCGCTCTCATCTGGTACCTCACGCTGCAGCGGTGAAAGCCCAGTTCAAGTTTCTCTCCGGGGCCCGCGCGGGGCAGATCGAAGCCTTCCGCAAGGGTTACATCGGGCTCGGCCGTCACCCGCTCTCGGACGTGCGCTTCGACGCCGAGCGGGACCTCGACGTCTCATCGCGCCACGCCGCGATCGTGCGCAAAACCGAGGGGTTCGTCCTCCAGGATCTGGGCAGTCGCAATGGCACCTTCGTGAACGGCAAGCGCATCAATGCCGACACGCTGCTCAAAGGCGGCGACGTCATCGGCTTTGGCGCGAACGGGCCGGCGCTCGGGTTCGAAGTCATCGAAACCGATACCGATCTGCCGGCGACGACCGCGGCGGAAGGCCTCGCCGACCGCGCGTCCTCGCCGCGCGAGGTGTATCAGGCTGCGTCCCCTGAGCCCCGGGCGACCGCACCGCGCCAGAGCACCGGCGTTCGCATCGCGGCCGAGGTAGCGCGCCAGACGGCGCAGCTCCGGCGCACGACCAAAGTCTTGATCGGCCTGCTGCTGATCGTGGGCACCGGTTTCACCTGGATGCAGCTCGATGGCCGGCGGCGCGCGAACGAGCTGCGGCAGCTGCAGGATCGTGCCGACAGTCTGATGCGGGAGTCCCGCGCCTTGACCTCGCAGTTCCAGACCCAGCTGCAGGGCGTGCGCGACGCGCTGAAGGCCTCGCAGGACGAGACCGCGCGCCTGCGGCGCGAGCTCGGCGCCTCCGGGGGAGACGCGTCGTCGGTCGCGCGGCTGCGCACCGAACTGGACGCGGCCGAGCGGCGGCAGCGCGCGCTGGTGGGCGCGAGCGGCGTCGATTACCGGGCGATCTCACACCGCAATCAGGACGCGGTGGCGATCGTGCTCGTCGAGTACACCGACGGCGAGCGCTTCAGTGGGACGGCGTTCTCGATCGACTCGATGGGCACCATGGTCACGAACAAGCACATCCTGGCGGGCGAAGACGGCACCAAGACGCCGCGCCGCCTGGGCGTGATTTTCTCGGGCAGCACGCAGTTCTGGCGCGCCGAGATGATCGGCGCTTCGCCGGAGGCGGACATCGGCGTATTCCGGGTGCTGATCAAGGGCGTGACCCCGCGCGTCGCAGGCCTGGCCAAGACGCGCGAGGGACTCGAGCGCGGCGACCCCGTCGCGATCCTCGGCTATCCGCTCGGCTTCGATCTCCCCATGGAGTCGCAGGGCGGCCAGCCGATCGCCGAGCCGACGCTGACGGTCGGGACGGTCAGCAAGTCGCTGACGGCGGTCGTGCAGGTCGACGCCTACGGCGCGCCGGGGTCGTCGGGGAGTCCGATCTTCGACCGCGACGGGAAGGTGATCGCGGTGCTGTATGGCGGCGAGCGCGAGTCGCAGGGCAAGATCATCTTCGCGGTGCCGGCGTACGTCGTTTCGGACTACCTCAAGACCCTCAATTTGCCGCGCTGAACTTAGCTGCTTGCGCGCGTCCCCCTGCGGCAATGATTCGAGACAGCCTGGAGCAGGCGCGGACAGTTGCGGTCTGTGAGACCGCGCGCGCGGCACTGCTCGACGCTCCAGACGGAGAATCGCATCATCTCAGTCAGATTGCCGGTCGGAGGAATGCTGGCGCAGAGACTGTCCGGCGTCCCGGTATGCAGACACCCCTCGAGGAAGACACCCTCGGTGATCTGCTGACTCATTGACCCGCTCGGCACGCGCGCGTGGCGGGCGAACGCGCTGTCGAGACACGCCGTCGCCGTGAGGGACCGCCCCAGGCGCGCTCCTTCGTCATAGTTCTGGCGACCCTCCGCCATGACTCCGGTGAAGGCGCGTTGGAGCCACCGCACCCCCATCCACGACGCGACGCCCACCAGGGCCACGATCAGTGCGACAATGAGCCAGACGTTGCGCTTCGAGCCGGACATACGATTACCCTCCCAGCCGGTCAGGGTCGCGCTGTTTCGCGAGCAGCCGCTCGGTGAAGTCCACGCGCTCTTCGAGCTCGCTGATGCGATGCTGCATCGCCTCGAGGCTCTGACGCAGCTCGGCGACCTCCGGGGCCTCGCCGTCCGATTGGTGCGGAAAGCCGCGACGGAAGCGCGGATTTCTGCCTGAGATTGCGCGCCCTACTTGGATGGCGATGAGAATGACCGCCGCGCCAAGCGCCCAGCTGGGAATCATGAACGGAAACATGTTCTGCGCCTCCTGTGACTCCAGTCTAACTCCCCACGGCGCCAAACATCAGGCCGAGCAGTAGTGCGCGCATATGTCATGGCTCCTTTGCTTCATTGCCGATTGGCGAGCCCCTGCGCGTCCAGCCAGTTGTAGAAGTCGTCCAACCAGTGGTCGCTCGTGGTTCCCTGCTTTTTGAGACCGAAGCCGTGGCCGCCGGAACTATAGATGTGGATTTCGGGTCGCTGGCCCGCGCGGATCAGCGCGTCGTAGAACTTTCGCACGAACTCGCCCGCCGTCGCATCGTCCTGCGCCCACGCGAGGAACAGCGGTGGAAGGTTCGCCGGGACCCTTGGGATCACGCCGAATGGACCGCCGTAGATCATCGCCGCGAAGTTCGGGCGGCCGCCGGAGTCCTGTTGCAGCACCGCCCCGCTCGTCACCATCGCGCCGGCGGAGAAGCCCATGAACCCGATGCGATTGGGCGACACACCCCACGCGGCGGCGTGCGCGCGCACCACTTTGAGGGCTTGGATACCGTCGGCAATCCCGTAGCGCCCGGCGGTATCCATGTCCATCTGCGGGATCCCTTCCGAGCGTTTTTCCGCCGTCCGGTACTTGAGCACGAAGGCGGCGATCCCTCTTGCTTGGAGCGACCGGGCGATCGACGTCGCCTCGAGGTCGATGGCCAGGGCCACGAACGCGCCGCCCGGCGCGAGGATAATGCCGGTGCCGGTCGCCTTGCCGCGTTCGGGCAGATACGCGGTCAGCGTCGGCGTGACGACGTTGAGGATCACCGTGCCGAGCGGAGTGTTCTCGATCGTCACTTCCTTCTGGGTCCAGTGCTCCGAGCCCGGGGCAACGCCGGGCCAAACGTTCACCGTTTGCGCCCGCGCGGTGCAGAGTGTGAGCGCGATTCCGATTGCCGCCGCCGACAAAGACTGTTCCTTCATATCGCATCCATCAAAAACCCGTCCATCTCCCGGGATGTCCGCAGGACAAACACGCGTTTCCGGTCCTCGAGTTCAGACAAACGCTGCAGGATTGACCCCCGCCGCCGGGCTGGATACGTCCAGATCCATTTCACAAACTCCCAGCGCAGACGTTCCGGGCACCCTGCCGGCAGCTCGGCGCGGTTCTGACCGCCGTGTTGCAGCGGTCGTCGCAGGACGCGCCACAGACAGACGAGTCGCGGGATGTCGAGAAAGACAACGGCGTCACAGGCTGCCAGGCGAATATCCAGCGTCCCGCCGTAATGGCCATCCATGATCCACGCCTCTCGGCGCACCAGCTCCTCGACCTGCGCCTGCCACTGTGCGGGCGGCGTAGGATCCCAACCCGGCCGCCAATACAGCGCGTCGAGGTGGATCAGCGGCAGGCCGGTGCGCGCGGCGAGTCTGCGCGCGAATGTCGTCTTCCCCGAACCACCGCTGCCGATGACGAGAATCTTCACCACTCAGACTGTCCCGTCGCCCTCGAGCCCGGAGGGGCGCAACATGATCAGCCCCCCAATCGACAGCGCGCCAACGGCAGCTGGGACGATCCCGCCGGTCAGGAGATAGCCCACCCACGCGAGCAGCCCCGCTCCCTCAGTCATCGCCCAAATAATGATGGACGCGCCGCGAGCCTCGTTCGTCTGCCAATAATCGTCGGGCGATTGATCCATGCGTCGCTGCGGCATCCGGGGCCGCAGGAAGCCGAGCACGACGCTGAGATTCATGAGGGCCAGACCGGCCGTCACGTAGCCGATGAGTGGGCCACCCCCACCGCTCAGCGGGTGCCCCTGAACGCGGACAAGGAAGACGAAAGTGATTCCCACGAGGATCAGTCCGATCACCATCGCGGCGTGAAGGCGGCGGATCCCACGGGCAGGGTCCATGACTCAATTCACTTTTAGAACAGCCTCGATAAAGCTCAGGCTTTTCGTCTCCACCCACGCGCTGGACACGGCGGTGATCCCGATGGTGCCGAGGCGGTCGCCCGAGCCGGTCGGAGGCCGGCCCTTCCACGGCGCATGCTTGACCTCGCGCTGGACGACGATGCCGTGCCGCGGGTCGTAGCGGAAGATGAGCGCCGAGGCGAGCCCGCTGCGCGGTGTGAAGGAGAGGGCCACGCTTGGGTACGCATCGTCGCGCTCGATGTGTTCGCGGACCGAGGCCTCGTGCCCGGCATTCTTGAGCTCGGTCATGATCGCTTCCAAGACGGGACGCACCACGGAGTGCAGTCGCTCTCCGCAGGCTCGCCGATCCGTTTGGTCGCTCGGCGTCTTGTCCGCGGCCGTGCGTTTGGCCGCCTGATCGGCGTGCGCCTTGAGGAGCGCGGTCAGTTTGGCTTTGAAGTCGTCAGTCATGGTGCTTCTAATCTAAGTGCGACGCAACGGCCTCGGCCGCTATGATCAGGTGCGTGCCGCCATCGACGTATCCAGGCTGCGCCGTCGCCTGGGCCTCGAGGTCGAGCAACGCCTGCCAGCGATCGGGTCGCTCGCGTAACTCGAGCAGGAGCGGCTCCAGATTCGTGCTGAGGGCGTTCGACGCTGCCAGCGCTACGACCGTGAATCCGTGGCGCGCCACGAGGCTCGTCAGCTCGGTCGACCGGAACAGATGGCACTTGTGCAGTGAGGTCGGATCATTCTCCGGAGTCAAATCGCCCGTTGCGACGATATCCTTCATACTCCACGGGGGCAGGTCGTTCAGCGCGGCCAGATGTCGATGGAGCGTGCCCCACAGCGACATCACGCTCGCCAGGAATACGCCACCAGACTTCAGTACTCTCCGGCACGATTCGACGGCGTCGTCGCGTCGGTCAAAGACGTAGCTCAAGGGCCCACCATACGCGACGACAACGTCAAAACTCGACGCGGGCAGCGCACTGAGATCGCAGATGTCCAACGTCTCGTACGCCTGGACACTGCTCGCAAACCCGTACTCGGATCCGTAGCGGCGGTTGAGCGCGAGCTGCACCGCGGAGATGTCCGCCACCACGACGCGACAACCGAGACGATGGAGCGTTTGTGTGAACCGTCCGGGACCGACGCCGATTTCCAGCACCCGAGAGCCCGGCGGGACGAAGCGCTCGAGGTAGACGTTGTGGATGTGCTCGTGGATTGCGCCGAGGGCGTGCTTGTCGAAGCGCTGCCATTCACCTTCACCGAACTGATCGAAGTAGGCTGCGACGGCCGCGCGATCGTAGGGCATCAGCGGACCGTGACGACCAGATCATCATGCTCTCGATGAACGTGAATACTCCCCAGATCGGCAATCATTGCGTCAGCTCCCTGCAGATCTTCCGGCGCATAGTTCGTCGTCAGCGCGAGCACTCGCGCGCCGGCCGACTTTCCCGCCGCGACGCCGGCGGGAGCGTCCTCGAACACGATGCAGTCTCGAGGCTCGAACCCGAGCCGTTCCGCGCCGAGCCGGTACCCGTCCGGCGCCGGCTTGCCGCGCTGCACCGCTTCGGCGACGACGAGCACGTCCGGCTCCGGGACACCGGCGGAGCTGAGCCGGACCCGCGCCAGGTCTCGCCCACACGACGTCACAATCGCCCAGCGGTCCCGCGGGAGAGCAGTGACCAGCTCTTTGGCTCCCGGAAGGACCCGCAGCCCCACGACGTCGGCCAGCTCCGTCCGGTCGAGCCAGGCGACCTCTTCGTCGGTGGCGAGACTCGGTGCCATAATCCGCAGCGTGTCGCGCGCTTTGCGACCATGGGCGACGTGCAGCAGCTTGACCAGATCGATCGGATGGCGCTCCGCCGCCCAGCGCTGCCAGGTCCGCTCGACGACGGCTCGGGAATCCACGAGCACGCCGTCCATGTCGAAGAGGAAGGCTTTGCAGCGGAATCCCGCCATTAGCTATTTCGCACGCACGCGATCCAGCACAAAGCGGATGGCGTCGATCACCAGCTGTGGCTCGCTGTTTTGAATGTCGTGTCCGCTACGCGTGGTCACGATGTGGATGCCGTTCTTCGAGCGGCGGAACCATTCGTCATGCAACGCGCGCCACACCTCGTGGCCACGTGCCGTTCCGTTGACGTATCGCGACGTCGAGTCGGCCCGCATACTCGTGATCACCGCGATGGGAATGTCGGGCAGGGGCGTGAGGCCCTCGACCGACCCTGCCGCCTGGATGCGGACCGTTTCGCGAATCTCCGCCGCCTGCGGGCTCGGCGGCATGGTCGCCAACATGGAATCGAAATACGCGCGAAATGCTGCTGGATACGTCCTGTCGATCTCGCCGTAACGCTGTACTTGCCGCTCGTGCGAGCCGTCCACGAGGACCAATCCCGCGACATCCGACGGATAGAGCGATGTGTAAAGCCGCATCAGCAGGCCCCCGTAGGAGCGGCCGACGAGGATGTACGGTGGCACTAGCGGCAGGCGGTGAAGCAACGCATGCAGGTCACTCACGGCGTGCTGAGCAGCGTACCCGTCGGGGCTCCGATCCGAGCGCCCGAAGCCGGCTCGGGAGTAGGCGATGCTCGTCGTGAACTTCGCGATCGCAGTGCTGACTGGGAGCCATGTGTCCAGCGAGTCGGCCAGGCCGACCTCGAACACGACCGCGGGCCCGCCGGAACCCGCGCGCACCACATCCAGCCGGCGCCCACCGATATCCACAAAAGCGCTGGTCTGCGCTGATCCAATCGCCGGAACCAGAATCGCTGCGACGATCACCGCGATTCGTCCTAGTCTAGGCGTCAGCGGCACGGCAGTCTGGATCGTCGTCATGGAGCCGCGCGACTCAGAGCAGCGATGCGCGCACCGTAGTAGCTGAGCCAGAGGAAGGCCGGCACGTTGGCGAAGATGAGCGGCTCGAGGAAATAGAGTCCTGTGGCGGAGCCGATGCCGCGCCCCCAGGACAGCAACACGACGACGAGTCCGGCCCACGCGATGCTCACGGGCATTCGGGCCGTGTGTTGCCGCACCTCCAGCGCCGCAATGCCCGTCAGGCCGGCGAGAAACAGTGGATTGCCCAACCACCCGTAACCGAGGAGCAACCGATTGAAGGCGTCGTACAGCAGGGGGACTGACGTGGGCGCTCCCTGAGCCGTCAGGTAATGCATCACCCAGCCATTGATCAGCGCCACACCTGTGAAGAAGACCATCCCGACCGTTATGGCGCCCCAGCTGAGCGCTGCGGTCCACGGATGGGTCAGCTCTCCGCCGGCCACGAGGATCAGCAAACCGCCGAGCGTGCAGAGCACAAATCCGGCAGCGATCGCGATATGGATCGGACCCCACCAGGGGGTGTTCGCGAGGACCGACGGTCGTTCCTCAAAACCGCCCGCTGGGACCGGATGAAAGATCAGACCGATCGCGACGAGGATGCCCGCGACCGCGAGGACGTACCCGCCGGCCCGCGCCGCGTCAGGATTGCGGAGGGTCATTCCGCAGCGCGACCTTCGCCGCCAGCGCCTCCATCTGCCGCTCCCGCAACCGCGCCCAGCGCGGCAGCCGCACGGCGCCGCTCGTAATCATGCCGAGGCCGGCGAACACCATCAGCGCCATGCCGGGGATCGTGTCGCCGAAATAGCCGCCGAGCGCGCTCGAGATCGCGACGATCGTGGTTACGCCGAGGACCGCAAACCCGGCGCCAATCGCGGCGCGCGCCGCGCCATGCACGGTCCCGAAGCGCAGCCGGTGAGCGGTCTCGGTGGGTTCGAGCAGGACCTGCAGGTTGCCATTCGTCCATTGCCGCAGCGAGCCATCGGACTTGGTGCGGCCGCGCGCGTTGAAGACTTCACGCAATTGGACGACGAGACGCTCCCATTCGTCATCTGTGAGCCGGCGATTGAGATTGACGGTGCGCGCGACCCCGAGCGGGAGGCCGAGAATCGTGCGCGAGGCCGCGCCGACGCGCACATCCACCGCCTGGGCCGCGTGCGCCACGGCATCGGCCGGAATACCGACTTCACGGCCGATCGCCTGGAGGTCGCTGAGGGTCAACCCCTCGTCGGCCGGAACCTCGCGGGGCGGATTGGTCTGCGCCTCCGCCGCCGTCCGAAAGATCGCGGCGATTTCCTTGTCGCTATAACGGCGCTCGGCCATGATCCAAGGTAGCAAGTCGTGGCAGTCTAGGCATCCCGTGGCGCTTGCATCTCAACCTGTTCGGTCGCCCGCGTCCACCGCTCGAGTCCCGCTTCGAGCTCGCGCTTCTTGGTCTCGAGCTGTTGGCCGAGCTCGTGAGCCGCGCGGGCGCCGTCGGGACGCGTGTACAGCGCTGGGTCCTCGAGCGCCGCCACCAGGCGGGCCACCTCCGATTCCAATGCCGCGACCGCAGCTTCGGCCTCCTCGACTTCGCGCTGGGCGCGGCGCAGCTCTTTGCGCGGGTCGCGCTTCGCGGCAGGGGCAACGCGCTGGCGCTCGTGTACCTGCCGCAACGCCTGCTCCTCGGCGGCGCTCACTCGGGCCGCGTGCGCCCGCTCCGTACTCACTTCCTCCCACTCCGCAAAACCGCCGGCGAACTCCGTCATACGGCGCTCGTGCAGGATCCAGATTCGCGTCGTCAGCGCACGCAGCAGCGCCCGGTCGTGACTCACGAGGATCACCGTCCCGTCATATTCCTCGATCGCGTCCTCGAGCGCCTCGATCGATTCGACGTCGAGATGATTCGTCGGCTCGTCCAGGATCAGGAGGTTGGCGCGCGACAGCATCAGGATCGCCAGCGCGAGCCGTGCCCGCTCCCCACCCGAAAGCGAGTCGGCGCGGCGCAGGACTTCCTGGCCCGAAAACCCGAAGCGGCCGAGATGCCCCTGGATTGGCCCGCGCTCCCATTTCGGACGCAGACCCTCGATCACCTGGTAGAGCGTCCGATCGAGCGGCACCTGCGACAGATCCTGGCGGTAGTAGCCGGTCGTGATCGACGCGCCGAGCCTCAGCTCACCGCCGTGGATTGGATGCTCACCCAGCAGCGCCTTTAGCAACGTGGACTTCCCCGCCCCGTTTCGGCCGATGAACCCGACCACGTCGGTTCGCTTGAGCGTGCCGCTGAATCGCTCCACCAGGGTGCGCTCGCCGATTCCGACCGTGACATTCTTGGCCGTCACCACCTGATCGCCGCCGCGGTCGGCCACTTCTAACCGCAGCGCCATCGTCCCTTCGGCCCCGATGACGGGGCTGAGCCGCGGCAGTCGCTCGAGGCGCTTGCGCCTCCCTTTGGCCTGCTTGGTGTTCTGTCCGGCGATGTTGCGGGCGATGTAGTCCTTCTCGTGCGCGATGGTGCGCTGCTGCTGGTCGTACGCGCGCTGCTGCGCCAGCCGGCGCTCGGCGCGTTGCGCGACGAAGTCGGTGTAGCCGGCCGAGTACGGCGCCGCGGTGCCGCCTTCGAGGTGCAGGACATGGTCCACGGTGGCCGAGAGAAACGCGCGGTCGTGACTGACGAGCAGCACGGTCCGCTCGCTGGCCGCAAGGTATTGCTCGAGCCATCGCGTCGTCTCGAGATCGAGGTGATTGGTCGGTTCGTCGAGCAACAGTACGTGGGCAGTCGACATGAGCTGACGGGCCAGGCCGAGGCGACCGAGCTCGCCCCCGCTCAACGCCGCCAGCGGCGTGACGCGGGCCTGGGCGGGATCGAACTCGAGACCGTGCAACACTGCATCGATGCGCGCCGTGACCGCGTAGCCGCCGTCGCGCTCGAAGCGCTCCAGGTCCTCGCCGTATTGGGCGAGTGCACGGGGCGAGGCGTCGTGCGCCAGGTCGGCGGCCTGCTTCACGAGCGACTGTTCCAGCGCCAGCAGCTCGGCCAGCTCCCCGGCCGCGGCTTCCCACACCGTCGTCGCGCTGCCGTAGTCACGGTGCTGCTCGAGCAGCGACACGCGGAGACCCGGTGCCCGCGAGATGCTCCCCCGCGTCGGCTCGAGCTCGCCCGTCAGCAGTCGAAAGAGCGTTGTTTTTCCCGAGCCGTTCCGGCCGACGATGCCCCAGCG
>DATLXS010000225.1:0-2400 GCA_035575675.1 Gemmatimonadales bacterium | reverse complement strand
CTGGCCGTCTGGAACGCGCTCCTTCCGTGGAGCTCGCTCGACTCTCTCGGCCACATGCACGAGGTGCTCGCCGGGGACCTGTACCACCCGGAAGTGGAGTCCGTCCCCGAGCAGACCTGGTCGTCCGCCTCGTTCCTGACGGCCACGGTCGAGGGGTTGCTCGGACTCAAGGTGCAGGGCGCATCGGGCCGGGTCAGCTTCGCGCCGCACCTGCCGCCTGCGTGGAGCGCAGTCACCGTGCGGCACGTGCGCGTCAAGGGCTCGGACCTCACGCTCCACGTGACGCAACTGCCCAGCGAGGTGCACCTGCAGGCGGAGAATGCGGGCGCCCCCGTCACGATGCTCTTCGATCCCGAAATTCCGCTCGGCGGGAGGCTGCGTAATGCGCTCCTCGACAATCGCCCGGTCGCAGCGCATCTCGAGCCGAATCTCGAGGACACGCACGTGCGGCTGGAGCTCACCCTGCCCCACGGCGGGACCCGCCTCGAGATCGTCTACCAGGGCGGTGTCGCGATCGTGCCGGCGCCGCCCCGGCCCGAGATCGGCGACCCGGGCGAGGCGATCAAGGTCACCGGGGTGAGCCTCGCCGGCCGGCTGCTGACCCTGGAGCTCGATCACCCGACTTCGACCGCCTCCGCGTTCGAGCTGCGCACACCCTGGGTCATCGCGAGCGAACAGGGCGCGACCATGGAGGCTGTCTCGCCCGGCCACTATCGGTTCACGGTCGGCGCGCCGACGACGGCCGGCGCGCCCGGGGCGTACCAGCACGGTAAGGTGACCGTGGCATTTGCCGCCGTCGAGTAGCGGCTACCGGAGCCAAGGAGATCGACTCATGGGCAGCCAACCTGCCCTTCGGACACGCCACGCTCTTGCGCGGCAGGCCGCCGAACGGAAGCTCCCGCCCTGGGCGGCCGACATCGACGTCGCGAGCTGGGCGCAGTACTTCCTCAAGTACGTGATCTCCCATCCGGCGGTCACGTGCGCCATCGCGGGCTCGACCAGGCTGAGTCACCTCGTGGATAACCAGGCCGCAGGCCGCGGCCGGCTCCCGGACGCCGCGATGCGCCGGAGGATGGAAGAGTACTGGGACGCGAAGCGCTGGTGAGTCGAGGCTCCTGGATGGGACCGCCGCGGCTGGTTCCCGCTGTTAGTGTTTGTTCGTAGCCCTAGGGGTTTTCCCTATCCCTAGGGTTTCGCCTTAACCCTTTCGCCCTAGGGTTTCGCCTTAACCTGTTCGCCCTAGGGTTTGTCGGGTCGCACACGTATTGCACTCTGAAGGTCCGCAGATCCACCGCAGTTTAACAATTGCCGATGACGCGCAACCTAACAGCGGAGGTCCGAGGAGCATATTGACATATTCTGCCGTAGCTCCTCATGATCATTACACTTTCGTTACAGCGGTCTCTGCTCGGCTCACCTGAGTGTGACTCGAGGCAGTTCGGACAGGGCACCTTCTTACGCGTGACTTTGCGCGAGTCGTGAGCGACGGCAATGGGCTCCGTCGGCGCTGGACCTTTCTTCAGGAGTGCCTGCAGGAATCGATGGAAGCGATTCGCCCCTTGGTGCGCGGGAGCAAGGAAGAAATGCGCTCTGCTTCGTCGTCGAAGATGAGTACCGGCGGTCACGGCCTATCAGATGGGCCTGGGCTCTGTGTCCTGCGAGCTGCGGAAACGGCCTGCATAGAGCCGCCACTTCGCGTTGAGGTGCATGAGGTTGAGGTGCATGAGCATGAGTGATGTACAGGCTCCAACCAGCCTTCGTAGTAGCCAGACCGCCGAGCGCGACGCCGCGCCTCTTGCCGTGGCCGCGCCTCTTGCCGTGTCTGGCGCGTGGGGCGACGCTGCGGCTCGGGCTGGCGATTTGCCGCTAACCCCCGGCGTCGCCCACATGCTGCGGAGAAGCACGGACCGCGACCCGCGTTTGCCCTCGGCGGCTCGCGAAAGCGCGCACCCGAAAAGGATTCTCGTCTATTCGCACGACACCTTCGGGCTCGGCAACATCAAGAGAATGTTGGAGATCTCCAAGCATCTGGTTGCCGCCTACAGCAATGTGTCGGTGCTGATCATTTCCGGCTCACCGATGGTGCACGCGTTTCGCATCCCACCGCGCATTGATTACATCAAACTCCCTTGTCTCGCCCGAACGCTCGACGGTGCCTATGACGTGAAGTTCCTCGGGCTTGGCTATGACGACACGATCCGCCTGCGGGCGACCCTGATCACGAGCGCGCTGCTGGACTTCTCCCCGGACTTGATTCTCGTCGACAAGAAGCCATTCGGCGTGAGCAATGAATTAGCCCCGGGGCTGCGGCTCCTGCACGGCCGTGGCGCCCTGCCAAAGGTGGTGCTGCTGCTTCGTGACATCCTCGATAACCCGGAAACGACCACCGCTACTTGGGAG
>DATLXS010000224.1:0-2279 GCA_035575675.1 Gemmatimonadales bacterium | reverse complement strand
CCAGGAATTGGTCGGCGTCGGCGCCATCCACGACGCGATGATCGTAGGACATCGTCAGCATGCCCATCGTGCGGATCGCGATGGATTCGGTACCGTCGGTCGCGCTCACGACCTTGGGGCGTTTCTCGATCGCGCCAACGCCGAGAATCGCGACCTGTGGCTGGTTGATGATGGGAATGCCGGCAAACGGGCCGAAGCCGCCCGGGTTCGTGATCGTGAACGTGCCGCGCTGGATGTCGTCGGGTAACAGCTTTTTGGTGCGCGCCCGCTCAGCCAGATCGTTGATCGCGCGGGCGATCCCGATCAGCGACAACTCGTCGGCGTGCTTGATCACCGGCACAATCAATCCCCAGTCGAGCGCGACGGCGATGCCGATGTTGACGTCCGCCCGGTAGATCGTGCTGTCGGCCGAGACTGCGGCGTTCACGATGGGATGCTTGCGCAAATTTTCGGCGCACGCTTTCGCGATGAACGCGAGGAAGGTGAGGTTCACCCCGCGCTCGGCATATGTCTGCTTGGCTTTGGCGCGCAGCTGTGCCACACGCGTGAAGTCGACTTCGAAGAAACTGGCGACGTGTGCCGAGACGCGCCGCGACATCACCATGTGATCGGCGGTGATCTTGCGGATCTTGGACCAGGGCTCGACGCGGTCGCCCGGCCACGGCTCGACGGCGGGATGCTCTATTGCACCGGGGCCCTGGGGCTGGGGCCTCGGGCCTGGGGCTGGAGCGGCCGGCGCGCGTTCGATGTAGCCGAGGATGTCTTGCTTCGTCACGCGGCCGGCGTAACCGCTACCCGCGATCCGCGAGATGTCCACGCTGTGCTCGGCCGCGATTTTGCGGACGAGGGGCGTCGATTTCGTGCGCAGACGCTGCTCGGCCGTCTGGACTCCGCCGTCCCCATCTCCGCTCTTCAGCGCCGGAGCCGGCGCGGGGGCGGGAGCGGGGGCTGGGGTTGGGGCGGGAGGAGGTGGACTGGGTGCCTGGGCTCTCGGTGCCGGCGCCGCCTTGGGCGGCTCGGCTCTCGGTGGCGCAGGAGCAGGAGCGGCGGCAGGAGCCGGAGCCGGTTTCGATGCGGTCGCGCCGGCGTCGGTTTCCAGAACCGCGACGAGTGTCTGCACGGGCACCGTCTGCCCTTCCTGGACCCTGATCTCTGCGAGGACGCCGGCCGTGGGCGCCGGGATCTCGGCGTCGACTTTGTCGGTCGAGATCTCGAACAGCGGCTCATCCCGCTTCACCGGGTCGCCGACCTTCTTGAGCCACTTGCTCAATGTGCCTTCGGCGATCGACTCGCCCATCTGGGGCATGAGAACGTCAACTCGGGCCATAATTCCTCACTAGTATTTCGCCAACCACCGCGCGGCTTTGACGATATCGTCAGTCTGCGGCAAGACGAAGTCTTCCAGCGTCGGCGCGTAGGGCAGCGGCACGTCGTGGGCCGTGACGCGCATGATCGGCCCGTCGAGCCACTCGAACGCCTGCTCGTTGATCCGTGCGGCGATTTCGCCGGCGATCCCACCGGTGCGCGTGTCTTCATGCACGATCAGCACCTTGTTCGTCTTCTTCACGGTCGCGACGATCGCCGCGTCATCGAGCGGCAGCAATGTGCGCAGATCGAGCACCTCCACGGACACGCCATCTTCTTTCTCGAGCTTGTCGGCCGCTTCCAGCGACTTCCAGAGCGTCGCGCCGTAACTGATGATCGAAAGATGCTTCCCTTCCCGAGCCATGCGCGCCTGCCCGATCGGCGTGAGAATCTCCTCACCCTCGGGCAGCTGTTCCTTGATGCGGCGATACAGCCATTTGTGCTCCAGATACAGCACGGGATCCTCATCGCGAATCGAGGACTTGATGAGCCCTTTCGCGTCGCGCGCGGTTGCGGGGTAGACGATCTTGAGACCCGGCGTGTGCAGAAAGGCCGCCTCGGGGTTCTGCGAGTGGAATGGCCCGCCCCGCACGTACCCGCCGCACGGACCGCGCACGACCATCGGCGTCGCTAGACCGGCCCGATAGCGCGCGGTCGCGACGTAGTTGGTCAGCATGTCGTAGGCGCACGAGATGAAGTCGATGAACTGCATCTCGGCGACCGGTCGCAGTCCCATGTGCGCCGCGCCCGCCGCCGCGCCCACGATGGCCGCCTCAGAGATCGGCGTGTCGATCACGCGTGACTCGCCGAACCGCTTCGTGAAGCCTTCGGTAACCTTGAATGCTCCGCCATAGAGCCCGACATCCTCGCCGAGGATGAAGACGCGATCGTCGCGCTCCATCTCCTCCCAAAGG